>CAYJWS010000091.1:0-1637 GCA_964373925.1 uncultured Gammaproteobacteria bacterium | reverse complement strand
TTTTGCAACATATCTTAAAGTCCTATACTGTAAAGTGTACTATAGGCGAGTGCATTTTCTTGACTTCTGGGAGTTTTCATGATACAAAGACATGAGCGTTGTTCTTTAACAAAAATTTTTTGGAGGTTTGAAAATGTCATTTTCAAAAGCGGCGCATGAAGCCGAGGCAAGTATCTTGGCAAGTGAATTGGATGAAAATAAAAAAAATCAAGCAAAAATATTCCTCGAAATTATGACAAGTGTTGGTAATACGCTTTTAAAGGAGCGAGAAGCTCACAAAGAGGCGGGCGACGTGCCTTACGATAAAGTTCGCCTCATCGATATACAAATCACCGATCTGCTGCGAAAAAAAATCTCCCAACACCCAGAGCTCTGTTATATTTTCTGCAGCGAGGACAAAGAACCAGAGACTGTTTCTAGGAAAAGCAAGGGCGATGCGCAAAAAATCATTCTCGCGGATGCTATTGATAATACGAAGGGATATGTCAATACAAAAAGAAAAGATTTTGGATCGTCTCTTATTGGTTTTAATAGAAACACCGGCGAGGGGCTTATAAGCATATTTATATTGCCCGCTTTAGAAGTGGTATTATGCGCTCTTGGAGCTGCAAAAGTATGGCTCAATGGCTGCCGCCTGTCGTCATTAAAAGAGGCGCGGCCACCGCTTATACAGCAAGCAAACGTTCGAAGGCCAAGAGAAGGGGCATTAGTTTCCGAGGATGTGTCTCAATTCTATGCGTCTTCAGAAGAACGCTTTAGAAATGAGCATTTTGATGTTTCTAGGGGCCCGGACCTAACCGCGCTCAATTCGCTTTCCATTGCCAATGGACGGGGACCGACAAAATTTCTTTACTACGCAAAGCCTTGGGATATTCTTTCGCCGGCATATATCGCTTTTGCGGTGGACGCAAAAGCTACCTTTCCTATCACAGGAGAAAATGTTTTTCCTCTTCCTCAATGGCTGAGAACAAAAATTCTTGCGGGGATTGAAGAACGAAAAATGCTGGAGTGCCAAGGGCGTCTTCGCGATCTCTATCTTATTGAATGGCCTGAAAATTAGATTTTGAATGAACAACAGCGCTCGATCCTCAGATTCGAGCGCTTTTTTATTTGTTCCTTATTTATATTTTTCTTCCAGCAAACAGGTATAAAATGACTGATGGAATGATTTCCACGAACCTTAACTTAGAAGATGAAACGGAATGGCTTTGCGCGCATATAGAAGAACTTCTAAAAAAATATTTGGGGAAATACTTCGTTATAAAAAACAGAAAAGTTCATTTTGCCTGTGACACGGTTTTTAAGGCTAGAAAAAAACAAAAAAGAAATTTGGAAATCATCTTTTTATAATCACGAAAAAAATTGGTTTTCCGCCAGAACCAGAAAAAATCATTCAAATGGCTAAAACATTCAAGCGCTCGAAAAATTTCGAGCGCATTTTAATGAACTACCTCGCAACAAGCTGACGGGGTATCAAAGTGAAATAATCTATTGATACACAGCAAACAGTTGGGGAATTAGACTCGAAGAGATTACATTGAAATATAAAACATAATATTTACATAATCAAGGTAATACTATTATGAATAAGTTCAGGCACATATTGGACTGCGAAGCAGTCTAAAATGTATGCAAAT
>CAYJWS010000090.1:0-1692 GCA_964373925.1 uncultured Gammaproteobacteria bacterium | reverse complement strand
GGTCCAAAAACAGCCGAGAGAATAGTTATTTTTTTATTATCAAAAAATAATTCTATCTTCGATGAATTTAGCAACGCTTTTCTTGATATAAAAGGAAAAATAAAAAAATGCTCTCTTTGCAATAATTATTCAGAGACAGATCCTTGCTCTATCTGCGCCAGTACAAAACGCGATATGAGCATTCTGTGCATTGTTGCCAAACCACAAGATGTCTACGCCATTGAAAGAACAAACAATTACACAGGGCGATATTTCGTTTTAGGCGGGAACGTGAACCCGCTAGAGGGAATAAGCCTTGAGAGCCTGAATACAAAACCATTATTTGACCGCCTTCGCGTAAATTCCATCTCGGAGGTCATATTGGCTTTCAATCCCGATATTGAGGGCGAAACAACCATTCTTGCGCTTCAAAAGCACATCAAGCCACTCAATATAAAGATTACTCGCTTAGCAAGAGGGCTTCCCATGGGGTCGGATATTGAATATGCCGACGAAGTAACGCTCACGGACGCCCTTAAGGGAAGAAAAATTTTATAAAAAAACCGCGCTATACTCACGCGGTTTCATTTTTAATATTCATTCATTTGGGCTTGCGCACAAAAGAATAAGATTTTTTTTACTGTCAAACCCCGCCGGAAAAACTCCCTTAAGGAGCAACTCATGCAAAAGAAGCTTTATTTTTTCCTGCCACGGACTTATGCACAATCCCGTAAAAATATATCCGAACCAGATAGCCTGATCAATAACTGGAGTAGTATAGGGTCCGCAAGCCAAATTCCAAGTCGAAAAATCTATCTTTGCGTCAAATGCTGTCCAATATGATCCAGCATCAAGAGCTTGCCCTGGAATAGCGGCATACGCCTCTTCCAAGAACTGGCGCTTTTGTGTTTTTTTTATTACTCCAAAAACAGGTTCTAACAATTCCGTCAAATATTCATCAAATTTTACGCGCACTAAATCAACTATATATCGAGGTTCATCCTTTTCATTCACGAGAATAATGCTATCAAAAGCATTATTTCCCAATATCTTAACGGCAATATCCATGACATTTTTGGGAGGAGTTTGCAGCTTAAATGTGTGCCGTACAATAGGTTCAAAAAGTTCCTTGAGAGCTTCTTGCCTCATCTTAAAAAAATCATACATTCTTTTATGCAAATCCATAAAACCTCCTTGTAAAGAACAATGCGATTATATTCAACTCAATATTAGAATACTACAGGAAAATAGTCAAATAAACAAAAGTCAAATAAAAAATACTTGACATAGAATACTATATAGAATACTATATAAACATAACAAGTCTATAAAATTACACAATAATTTTTTTAAAATCTATGAATCAGATTCCCATTTTTCCCCAAACCGCATCAGTACAAGAAATGCAGAAAAACTATAGAAAACTCCTTGATAGAGTGAAGTCTTCAAAAAACCCTCTTTTCATACTTCGAAACAATGTTCCAGAAGCCGTCATTGTAGATGTTTCTTCGTGGAGCAAAATAGTTGAAAGGCTTGTTGATAAAGAATACCAAGAAGCCCAGATCGCAATCAAAGGTTTTCAAAAAGAACGAAAAGAACGAAAATTAAAAACCTTGAAAGGATCGCTTGTAGATCTCATAAAATAAGTGCGTATGAAAATAGAGAAGATTCTCTATTCAAGCCATTTTGAAAGGGCACTAAGAAGATTGCCAA
>CAYJWS010000089.1:0-1846 GCA_964373925.1 uncultured Gammaproteobacteria bacterium | reverse complement strand
TGCAACATATCTTAAAGTCCTATACTGTAAAGTGTACTATAGGCGAGTGCATTTTATTGACAAAATTTAAATAATATACTACATTTCATAGAACACTTATTTATTAATGTACAAATATGAAAATTACCTATATTCAACCAAACGCGCTCAAAGAGGAGAATATCACTTGGATATCTTTTAAAGAAAACCAAAAAGACTCGCGATTTTTTATTGGTGAGAATAAAGAGCAAATGCTTTCTATTGGCATAGAAAAAAGAAAAGACATTACGCGAAGAAAATTATTTCTGCTCATGCGAAAACTCGTTGTTACTGCTAAACAGTATGGACTCAAAGCTATTGCCATGAATTTTTCTGAATTTGCATTCCCCCATCTCAAAATAAAGCCGCAAGAGCTCGCCGAGCTTTTAGCAATTAATTTTGAAATGGCGAACTTTGAATTCGTGCATTACAAAACTCCTCCAAAGGAAGGATGGAATTTTGTTGAAACAATATATCTTATTGGACCAAAGAACGCCTCAATACACAAAGGCTTGGAACGCGGACAGATTATCGCGCAAGAAGTGAACACTTCAAGAATTCTCGCCAACACGCCCGGAGGCGACATGACTCCCGAGCTTTTGGCAATGGCGGCGAAAGGCACGGTAAAAAAGCTTGGAGTAAAGGTGAAAATCTTGGAAACCGAAGATATGAAAAAACTTGGCATGGGCGGGGTGCTTGGCGTTGCCCAAGGATCGCACGAAAAGCCAAAATTTATCATTCTTGAATATTTTGGAAAAAAAGCTGGCAGGCCAGTAGTCCTAGTGGGCAAAGGCGTTACCTTTGACACTGGAGGGCTTAATCTCAAGCCCGGCGACAACATGCTTGAGATGAACATGGATATGTCGGGGGGCGCCGCGGTCATCCACGCAATCGCCGCGATAGCCGCGCTCAAAATAAAAAAGAATGTTATCGGCCTCATTCCTGCCGTTGAAAATATGCCTTCTGGAACATCATTTCGTCCGGGCGATATTTTAAAATCCATGTCCGGAAAAACCATTGAAGTGCTCAACACCGACGCTGAGGGAAGAATCATCTTGGCAGACGCCCTTACCTACGCGAAAAAATATAACCCCCGACTGGTTGTGGATGTGGCAACGCTCACAGGCTCCGCCCTTGCTGCCGTAGGGCAAAAGGCATCCGCGCTTTTTAGTAAAGATGAAAATCTCATAAAATTTTTTAAAAATCTTGGAGAAGAAAGTGGCGATTACGTATGGCCTCTTCCACTCTGGGATGAATTTGAAGACGATATCAAGGGCACGTTTGGCGATATTATCAATACCGGAAAAACCCGCTATGGCGGCGCGACACTTGGCGCGATATTTCTCTACCAGTTCGCAAAAGACTACCCTTGGGTGCATCTTGATATCGCTCCGCGCATGACTTCAATCGAAGGCGAATACTTTGCCAAGGGATCTGTTGGCGCGCCAATAAGGCTTTTGGTAAAACTCATCGAGCAATATTAATTTTCTTTAAAAAAAATTAAAACCAGTCCCGCAGTTTCAGGACTGGTTTTCATTATGTAAGGCACGATTGAATGAGCTTTTGAATTTCTTCAAAAAGCATAACGCCATTATCGCTCTCGCCAATACTGCGCATTCCTTGAAGAAGCCTTTCTTCGTCAAGGCCGTTCGCGCGGCAAATCCCGCGTATATGGGCGAGATACATTCTTCTTAAAATCACGTCACGTACTTCTCGTGAATTCTGTATTCTCGCGCTATGATACATAATCTGCTCAAGAGTTTTTTCTTCTTGTTTCCAAAAAAATTTCATAGTATGTACCTCATATTCATGTGCCGAAATTTTAAAG
>CAYJWS010000088.1:0-2273 GCA_964373925.1 uncultured Gammaproteobacteria bacterium | reverse complement strand
TTTTTCGTGGTATATTGCGACATGTTCTAAAATTTTTGCATGTTCTTTACAATAAAGGAGTGTAGATGGACGCAAAAACATTTAATATGTTTGGAGCCACGGAAAGGCATGAGTACGATCCCAATAAGCCAAAAGGCGACTCCGACAAGCCAAATGAAGATTATTTTATAATTGATAACGACTTGGGCCTCGCGATTCTAGCCGACGGGGTAACTCGTTCGCGCGATACAAACGGCGAATATCCAAACGGAAGCACTATTGCCCCAAAACTTGCCTGCGAAAAAACTCGGGAGTACATAAAAGATCTTTCTAGAATAAATATTCCCCAAAATATCATCTTAGAAAGCTCCGTACGCAACGCAAATGAAACAATTTGGAAAGAAAATCTCAAGCTTTTAGAGGCTCAAAATATTGACTATGACAGCGTTGACTATTTCGGCACAACGCTATGTGTCTTGTGGATTCACAAGCGAGAAGAAAAAATTCTCGCGGTATTTGGCTTTATCGGAGACTCTATCGCTATTCATATTCCAAAGGATGGACAGGCTTGTCTCCTCACGATAGATCAGCTAGCTTCGTGCTACAGGTACACGAAACCGTTTTTTGAAAACCTCGCAAAAAAGGAAGGCCTCTCGCCCGAAGACGCAAAAAGAAAAAGACTTATATATCAGAGGAAAGAAGCCAGAAACAAAACTTTAGCACTTGATCCGAATGGAAACAACATCGGATACGGCGTACTCACAGGCGAGAGGGATGCTATGCATTTTTTTGAAATACAAAAATTGATACTTTGCGTGGGTGACAAAATCATTATGGCATCCGATGCTATAAGCGTATTGTCAAAAAAGACTTTTTCAGGAGAACCTGAAAAAATTAATCACTACAACGAAATAATTAAACTCGCATCACAAACAACAATAGAAGACGTGCCACAGCTTCTTATAGGGCTTATAAGAAAAAAAGAATCCGAAAAAAATATCGGGTCCGACGACGCGACTGTTGTCGCGATAGAAATCCTATAATTTCAGGACATGCCATACATTGGCATGTCCTTCTTTTTTATTATACAATAGGTATACTATGAAAACCCCTCAAGAAGCCCTAAATTCCTATAAAATCGGCGAGGTAAAAAAAATCATTCCGATTCATAACGGCTTTATCAATGAGACTTTCAAAATAGAAACAACTGCCGGTGATTGTATCTTGCAAAAAATGAGCCCGATCTTCAAGCCGCAAGTAATGGAAGACATCGGAGCGGCGCTTGAACACCTGAAAAAACATGGGCTTGTAACCATGGAAATTATAAAAACAAAAGATGGCGCGCTCTTTATAGCAGACGAAGACAGCTTCTGGAGAGTTTTCACCTATATTCATGGACAAACCTTTGAGCATATTGAAAGCGAACACATAGCGCGCGAGGCCGGAAAGCTGCTTGGAACTTATCACAAAGTTCTTAATACAAATTTTAATTATGAGTTCAAGCATGTCCGTTCCATAAAGCACAATATCCCCGCGGTGTACGAAAAATATAAAAAAGTCATAGAAAAAAATTCCAGCAAAGAACTTGAAAAATTTTTTCCAGTAATAGACCGCGTAATAGACCTTGATCTGCCAAAAGACTTAAGAAAAAGTGTTGGACACGGCGATACCAAGATTACAAATTTTATATTTTCCAAAGATTCTCCTCCAAAGGCCATTACGATGGTTGATTTTGACGACGTAGGAAGGCACTCAAATATTTTATATGAGCTTGGCAGCGCCTTTCGCTCCTGGTGCGCGGTGTATTATGGGAAAAAAACGCACTTTTCTCTTGAATACTTTGCGTCCGCCTTTCGCGGATACTGGGAAGGGTCGCAAAAATTCCTCCTGAAAAAAGAGTTCGCGTTTATTCCACGGGCAATTGAGGTGCAGTGTCTTCAGCTTGCATCGCGCTTTGTGCGAGATTATTTTGAGGGGAATTATTTTCGCTTTGATCCAAAAAAATTCCCTTCACGCCAGGCACACAGCGTATATCGAACCAATGAATGCGTTGATCTGTACTACGAAATAGAAGAAAAAAAAGACGAACTTTTGGCGCTGATAAAAAAAATCGCGTATTAATTATGAAAATTTTTTACGTCAAAATACAATATCAATACAATGAAACGATCGTTCCATAATATTGATGGATTTTAAGTAATGCAAAAAAAATAAGCGCGAAATCTATAAAATAACATTTTTTAATGATATAATAAAAATATGAAATACGAATGCGACATGCAGGTGCACTCAAG
>CAYJWS010000087.1:0-2757 GCA_964373925.1 uncultured Gammaproteobacteria bacterium | reverse complement strand
TGCAACATATCTTAAAGTCCTATACTGTAAAGTGTACTATAGGCGAGTGCATTTAATTCTCTTTTTTTAATATGTATGGTAGAATACTAAATATATATTTACGATATTTTCCATTCTATGCTACAATATTATTCTCGATCTTTTACAAAAATACGGGTAGGAGCCTATGTTTGAGAAAGGGAGAAAAAATAGTATTTATGTCGCAATCATTAAATAAAAAACTTATTTTTGGCACATCTACGGCTTCTGACGGTCCAATGGGAACGTCAAGCATTACCGATGAACAAATACTCAAGAATATCCACTTGTATGTCTCGCGCATGTGTAAAAGCGTTGATCCAAAAAAAACCATTACTGCGGGGCAGGTGCATGGAAACAGGATAGAAATTGTCAGTGAAAAAAATGCGGGGGCTTGCATTGCGCAATGCGACGGGCTCATAACAAACAGCCCTAATCTCGCGCTTCTCATTCGGACGCAAGACTGTGTTCCAATTTTTTTGAGAGACGATGAGCTTAATGTTATCGGCATCCTTCACGCGGGGTGGAGAAATATTTTAAGTGGAATTTTGCCGCGAGCGCTTTATGAAGTCGAAAATCATTTCGGTATAAGTCCAAAAAATATTTCTGTAACCTTGGGCCCATCAATAAAAAAATGCTGCTTTGAGATCCTAGATGATGTGTTTGAAAAATTCAATGGAGGCTACTCAAACTGCATTTTCTACCGCGAAGATAAGACTTTCTTAGATCTTGGAAAAATCCTCTGGATTCAGGCCTTAACAGCAGGAGTATTCAGCGGAAATATAAACGAAGATCCTGATTGCACGCACTGTTTCAAAGAAAACGGCGAATGGAAATATAATTCGTGGAGAAGAGAGCATAAAAAAAACTTTAATTTAGGCTCAGTCATTGTCCTTTCGCAAGGGTAAAAAAAAATACCACCCTTATTTTTAGGGTGGTTTTATTATGTCTCTGAATCCAATACACCTACACCCCAGGAAAGCTCGCATTTTATCTCATCGTTATATTAATATACTCCCTGTCATTGCTTTTTTTTGGTCATCGCGAGTCCCGATATTCATCGGGATAAACTCCAGCGGGGACCCATGATAAGGCTTATTTTCAAGACATGGATTCCCATTTTCATGGGAATGACAACAAAAAAGGGATAAACGCGTAAGTCCTATATATATTGAAAGGAAAAAATAATGATTTTAGATGATAGTTTTAAAATACTCAATAGTTGCCCCGAGACCCTCTACGAACTTTATTTTCGGCTCCCATAAAAGCTTTTCTTTTGCCAATGTAATATCGGGCTGGCGTTGTTTTGGGTCATCTGCCGGAAGCGGCCGATACACTATCTTACTTTTGCTTTTTGTAAGATTAATAACTGCACGCGCAAGTTCAAGCATGCTAAATTCTTGCGGATTTCCAAGATTAACAGGCCCGCTAAAATTTTTTGAATTCATCATTTTATACATTCCTTCAATAAGATCAGACACAAAACAAAACGATCGGGTGTGCGACCCATCTCCATATAAAGTAATATCCTCGTTTTTTAAGGCCTGCACAATGAAGTTAGACATCACTCGCCCATCGTTCATGGACATATTCGGGCCGTACGTGTTAAAAATGCGCACGACTTTTATGGGAATTTTTTCCTGCCTAAAATAATCAAAAAAAATAGTTTCCGCGGCCCGCTTGCCTTCGTCATAGCACGCGCGAGGGCCAATAGGATTGACGTTTCCATTATACGTCTCCGGCTGCGGATGGATATTTGGATCGCCGTAGACTTCGGAGGTTGAGGCCTGAAGCACGGGGATGTTTCCAAGCTTTTTTGAAAGCTCAAGCGCGTGTATTGCCCCAAGAACTGACGTTGTGACGGTTTTTACCGGATGCTTTTGGTAGTGTATGGGCGATGCGGGGCAGGCGAGATTATAGATTTGGTCGACTTCAATATCATACGGCTCTATTACGTCGTGCTCAAGGAGATGAAATTTTGAATCTTTGAGCATCCCCTCAATGTTTCTCTTCTGTCCTGTATAAAAATTATCAAGGCAAAAAACCTCATTGCCTCCTTCAAGCAATAGTTTGCACAAATGCGATCCGATAAACCCGGCCCCGCCGGTAACAAGAATTTTCATATATTATTTAATAATTAAAATTTTATATATTTCTCCCAATACTCATAAAGTTTTTTTGTAGCCATAAGATCGCCGACGTTGTATTTGGCAATGTCTAAAAATTTTTTTTCTTTAAAAAGCCTAGACACATCATCGCCGGTTATGCCCTGCGCTTTCGGGCTCTCAATTCCAAAGGCGCGGCTCCAAAGATGTAAATTTCCCTTTTTGCGCACCGCGCCATAAAAAGTTAACTGATCTAAAAGATCAATGTGCTTGCTGGCAAACTTTTGGCTATTTACATATCTGTTTGACATGAGGTCTTTTGTCGGCCTGATGCTATGGATAGCTGATCTCACCATCAAAAACGGCACGTCAAATGCTCGGCCGTTGAAACTGACGAATTCCTCATAATTTTTCGCGCCATTCCAAAAACTCTCAAGCATTTCTTTTTCTGACATGGGCTTGTATTTGATTCCATTTTCTTCAATTTCTTTCATATCTTCTCCCGGAGACTGAAAATAAACAGCGCCTTTATTTTTTTCACAATCCAAAACGCCAATAGCAACTATCTCGCCAGTGAGCGGCGAAAAACCAAGGCCTTCCTTTACGTCCCGCAGGGCTTCTTGATATTCATCGT
>CAYJWS010000086.1:0-2881 GCA_964373925.1 uncultured Gammaproteobacteria bacterium | reverse complement strand
TATCTGGGCAGTCAACACAGAAGAAGATTATCACGAAGAAAATTAATATTCACTAAGAACATATACATAATAATTCTCGGTATCGGTTTCTCCCAACTCCTCAATAAGACCATAAGATTTTTTATATCTTCCAAAAAATTTAGAATATCGCAATAATTTATTTAATGATTCTTGGCTATAGCTAAACGTCCTATTAAAAGCTACTTTTCTTACCAATGGGCCCTGCCAGCCGAAATCTTTAAATGAAAATGTTATTATAACGGGTACTCTATATTTTTCGTGCACGTCCTTTGCTGTTTCAAGGAACTCATCAAGTGTTAGATCTGACTCGTTATCAATAGTCCATTTTACTGTTTTCCCAAAACGCTTCTCTCTTGCTATATAAATAGGATTATTAATATAATACGCTAATGTCTCAACGAAATGATCCGGCTCTCCTATAATTATTGCATTATCAAGGGTCTTATCGGCACGAATGTCATATGCGAGTTTTTTACTAGAAGAAAATTCTCCAAAAATATCTTGCAATATCACTGGAAATGAAAGTCCAGATTGAATAATAAGTAAAATATAGAGTATTGCCATCTTATTGCGCTTATAAAGATCGCTTATTCTGTCAAATATTACACCCGTTTTTAGATTTCGAAACCACAAAAGGTCATTATTTTCTTGATCAAGCCACATAATGGCTATAAAAGACATAAATATCATTCCTTGATGCCAAATGCGGGCATTATATGCTGTAATAAATAAAAATTCGCTAAGATAATTACCTATAAAAAAAATTATAAACAAAAAAGGTTTCTTTGAAAAAAGATATATATTGATAATCCAAAAAATTAATACTACAAATATTGCGCTTGTTGTTCCAAATGCACTGGCAGATGACGCGCCCGGCAAGAGAAGCGCCTGCTCGTTTCTTTGGATAAAAATATTCGCGTCTATGTTATTTAATTTTGAAAAAGTTGCGCGAGAATCTGGATACGCCTGCAAAAAAGAAATTGACATGCCGAAAATAATAATTGCCAGACCCACAAGAGTTTTTGCGTGTTGAATATATCTTCCATGTGTCTTTTGAAAGCATCTCACTATATATTCCACCAATAGCGAAATGAAAAAACCATATCCTATTATCAAAGATAAAACGTGGGTATTCACAAATAAAAATAATGCGACGCTGTATAATATTATTTTTTCAAACCTTTTTTTATATAGAACGCATATTATAAATAATAAAAGCATTGCAAGCGCATAACTTCTGTTTATTATTGAATATCCATAGAGAGGATAATATCCAAAAATAAATAATGCTTTTTGAAGTTTGGAAAATGGGGACTTCAATAAAAAGATAAAGACGGCAATAATAGAAATAATAATATTAAAAATTTTGAGAATGACTTTTGTATGAAAAATATTATAACCAACATTAAGAATCAAATGCCATAGGGCGGGATGGCCTTCGTTATGAAGATTTTTAAATAACTCGGGAATAGATCGGGCTTCGGTCGCATAATTTAGCGCGCGAACCTCGTCTCTCCATACTTCATGAAAGGGCGAAACAAAAATAATAATGCACGCATAAATGCATGTAAATAAAAAAACAAATCTATGCTTTTTTATGAATGTAAGCATAAGAATCTTATTTTTCAAATACTATTAACTTAGTTCTTTTTCCAGCGCATGAGCCACCTTTAAAATCAAACTCTCGTCAAAATGCCTGCCCATAATTTGAAGTCCAATAGGAAGCTCTGTTTTTCCATCTTTTGGCTTGGCCGTACCGCAGGGAATGGAGATCGCGGGGATTCCGACGATATTTGCCGAGACGGTATAGATATCGCTCAAATACATAGAGAGTGGATCGGATGACTTTTCTCCGAGCTTAAAAGCAACGCTTGGAGAAGTAGGGGTTATGAGGCAATCAACCTTTTTAAAAGCTTCTTCAAAATCGCGAAGCACGAGCGTGCGCACCTTGAGAGCTTTTTTATAGTACGCGTCATAATATCCGGCCGAGAGCGCGTAGGTGCCAAGTATTATCCTTCTTCGAATTTCTGGGCCGAATCCGCTACCCCGTGAATTCATATAGTCGTCAAGAAGCGTTTTTCCCGATCTGTCCGAAAGCCCATACTTTACTCCGTCAAATCTTTCAAGGTTCGAAGAAAGCTCGCATGGCATAATAATATAATACACGGGCAACGCGTACCTTGCATGAGGCAAAGATATGGAATCGTCAATTTCTGCTCCTAAGCTTTTTAAAATTTCAATGCTTTTCCACACTGCTTTTTGCACATGAAGATCAACGCCTTCAATGTCTTGTGAAAAATATTCTTTTGGCACGCCTACCCTCAAACCTTGTATGCTTCCTTCTATCTCGCCACAATAATCATCAACTTTTCTTTTGGATGTTGTGGAATCTTTTAGATCAAATCCTGCCATTGCCTGAAGAAGCGCGGCTGAATCTTTTACGGTCTTTGTTATAGGGCCGATCTGGTCAAGCGACGATGCCATTGCCAAAAGGCCATAGCGCGAAACCCGTCCGTACGTTGGCTTTATGCCGACGATACCGCAAAGCGCCGCTGGCTGCCGAATTGAGCCTCCCGTGTCTGACCCAAGAGCGGCAATACACTCGTTCGCAGCAACCGAGGCCGCGGATCCTCCGGAAGATCCCCCTGGCACGCGCTTGAGATTGTGAGGATTTTTCGTCGGTCCGAAATATGAGGTCTCGCACGATGACCCGCAGGCAAATTCATCCATATTAGTCTTGCCAATAAAAATCGCCTTCGCTTCTTTAAGGCGCGAGATTACCGTGGCATCATACGGTGAAATAAAATTTTCAAGAATTTTTGACCCTGCCGTTGTCTTTGTTCCCGCCACCGCCATATTA
>CAYJWS010000085.1:0-2923 GCA_964373925.1 uncultured Gammaproteobacteria bacterium | reverse complement strand
TCCCGAGGCCAATCGAGGGATTCCCAGACATTACGCACCGTGCAAGGAGATCGCCACTCCGCCAGCTGGCGGATCGGGATGACCAAAGGAATGGGTCATTGCGAGCCCTGCCGAGAGAGATCCCATGTCCAGTTGCACCGTGCCGAGTGGGGAGTCCCGAAAGCTTTCGGGGATCGCAATGACGAAAAATTTTTTTCTACAGTCTCATTTTACTTTTTTTGCGCGATTACCACAAGGTTTCTTGATGATTTTTGCCAAACTCTGCGCGCTACTATAATATGTAGCCCCTCTTTCTGGAAGTATCTTTTCAATTCACGTAAAGTAAAGCAGTGATAATAGCGCTGCGCTTTATTTTTCCATGGCACATAAATATCCTTAAAGTCCAGCTTTGAAATCCCAAAAATTTTCAGCAGTGTGGCTTTTATTATATATGGCAAAAAATGAAACGTATAACGATCCCAATTTGTCATAATAAGTATGCCATTTTTTTTCAATATTCTTTTTAATTCCAATATTGCTTGCCGGCGGTATGGTTGAGAAGGAATATGATGAAAGGCGGCAATACACAATACAACATCAAATGATTCGCCTTGAAATGGCATGTTCATTAAATCTCCTAGAATAAAATTGTTTCCGGGATTATTTTTCTTGGCAATTTTTATGAATTCCAAATTATTATCGCATCCCGTATACGCGATATTCTTTCCGTCAAAAAGTTTAACGAGCCTGCCATTTCCGCAACCGGCGTCTAAAACGCTGTCCCTCTCCTTTACATAGCGCAAGAAATCATCAAAGCCCTTCCAAAGCTCTTTGCGGGAGGCGTCAAACTCCTCGGCGATATATGCATACGTCGCCTTAACGTCTTTGAGGATTGTATCAGCCATCTCTTTTTTCATACCATAAAATAAAAATCTCCACCGTGCCTACTCGATGGAGAGTTGTTTGGGTCTGAAATAAACGAGGAAAAAGGAGGGACCTACCGTGAGTTTGCAGGCAATGGTAGGTTAATTTAATAATTGAAAGAGCATTGTATTTTATTGTACTACGAATATATTTCATAGTCAATGGGGAGTGTGGATATTTAAACCCAACGCCTTAAGGTACTCCAGCTCTTCAAGCACAATACCCTCTTTAATAAGGCCTATTGCCTTTTTCATAAGCACAATATTTTTTAATATCCCCATTTCAAGATAATGACCTATACTAACATAATCTACCCCTTCCGGAGTGCTGGGAATCTGCCAATCCATCAAACGATACACCCGCCCCTCGCTTACTTTCTTAAACAAAACAACAAATAAGCCGCAGGTGGCGTGCTTGGTGTCAGTAAGCGTAATATGGCAGTAGAGCTTTTTTCGCCCCAAAAAAAGATGTGCCCTTTTGAGTTCATCTATTGTTCCTTCAATAAGCCTTTCACGAATACACATAACAAGTTCTTTAAACAGAGAAAATATATACATCCTTCACTTCCTTTCGCCAAAAGATGCTAGATGATAATTTTTACAAAGAGCCGTTTACCGCGCTGTATAACGCAACTTTTTTTTATTTGAAAATTTCCATCTCTAACAGCTTCTCCATCAATCTTAATCCCATTCTGCGCTATTATTCTTTTTGCCTCTGATTTAGAAGACGCGAGAGAGGCTTCAACCAAAACATCTATAAGATTTTTAGAGAAGGCTCGTACTTCGGAAATATCTTGCGGAGCCTGTTTGTTTTCGTGTATCGCGATAAACGCTTCACGCGCGCGATGAGCCGCTTTTTTTCCAAAATTAAGCTCTGTGATATAAAGCGCTGCGATCATTTTTATTTCCTTTGGATTTCTGCCTGATTGCATTTCTGCTTTATATTTTTCAATTTCCGCCATCGGCGCCTCGGTCAAAAGCTCAAACGCCGGCAGAATAAACCCATCAGGCATGGACATTATTTTCCCAAACATATCGTCGGGCGTGTCATTGAGCTTTGCCATATTGCCTTGAGTCTTTCCCATCTTCACTCCCTGCGGATCAACGAGGAGCTTGGTTGTCAGGACAAATTTTTCTTTCTGCCTTATTTTTTTCATGAGCGTGCGTCCAGCAAGCATATTGAACATCTGGTCATTGCCCCCCATTTCAGCGTCAACATCCATGGCAACGGAATCATATGCCTGCATAAGCGGGTACAATAATTCATGCAAATACAAATCCTTGCCTTCCTCCGTCCTCTTTTTAAACATATCTCGCGCCAAAGTCTGCTGTGCCGTAAAATTTGAGGCGAGCGCAAGCGTATCGGCAAAAGTAAGCTTCCCCAGCCACTTGGAATTATATTGTATCTGGATTTTTTTGAGATCTAAAAACCGGCTTATCTGCTTTTTATAATATCGCGCATTTTTTAAAACTTGCTTGTGGGTTAATGGCTGGCGGGCGGAAAATTTGTCGGTCGGGTCGCCTATTTGCGCGGTAAAATCTCCGATCAAAATAATCACCTTGTGCCCAAGCTCCTGAAATTTTTTAAGCTTCAAAAACTGCACCATATGCCCCAGATGCAAGGTATCGGCGGTGGGATCAATCCCATAGTAAATACTTATTTTCTTGCTTTTTAGAACTTTTTCAAATTCCTGCGCGCTCGGATAGATATTCTCAACCCCGCGAGACAATAATTCATCTATGGTAATATTGTTTTTCATATAATGTTATTCAAATGTGAATGAAGAAAGCACTTGGTTAAAATCTTTCTCGCTTATTGCCTTTCCATGAACAAGCCCTACAATTTTTTTCTTTTCATCGGAAAATACATACGCGGTTTTAATAACTGATGGATTAGGGTTAGACGAATGCAGATCGCCTTCTTGAATTATCGCGTAGTTTTCGCTTTTATTATTTTTTGATGCTTGATAATTTTCCTTCAAAAGCCCCTTAACAGAGTCGCTTGGAAGCGCGAGCGATGA
>CAYJWS010000084.1:0-3150 GCA_964373925.1 uncultured Gammaproteobacteria bacterium | reverse complement strand
TTCCTGTCCAGTCTTGGATATTTGTTCTTTCTATTACAGGAATTTTATTTATAGCTTATAATTCACAGTCATTTATCCAAGAAAGCGTAATTTGGCTTTTGGTTCTTTTGAGCGCATTGCTTCCTTTACTTTGGGGCGAACTGACAAAAGGAGTCCAGCTCGGAAGATCATATTTGCCAGTGCTTGTCGGTTCATTTGCTTTTACGGGTTTTGCTTTAAATATCTTCTACACAAAAAATACATATACATTCTATCTTGGCATATTCGTCTCAATCCTTGCATGTATCCATTTATTTAAAAAATTTATTTTTGATGCTTATCCTTCACGCATGTCCTCGCTCTATCTTGTTAAAAAACTGGATTCCCTTGGCATTAAAAAATTTTACACATATAAAACTGATTATAATAATGGATTTATAAATTGTATTGATCCCGAAATTTTATCAAGGTATTCAATTCATTATATAAATACGTTAAGCGAGGTGCATGATGGCTGGATAGTAATCCCAGGTACTAGCTCAAAAGCAATGAATATGGAATCGGAGCTCGAAACAATTATTCATGGCGACTTTATTCAAGACCCTATTCTTAATAAACTTTTACAAACAAAAAATATTGAAAAAATAGCTGAAGAAAAATTCAAAACTTTTGGAACCAGCAAAGTATGGGTTCATGAAGCAGAAATTACAAGCTACCGAGATCTTATACTTCATGAGATTTCTGATAATGACAGATATAGAGCTCATGCGTGGCTGCTACATTCAAGTAAACTAAAAAATATATAATCTCAATGCCATGATCATAACTCAAACACCATTTCGAATTTCATTTTTTGGCGGCGGCACCGACTATCCTGCTTGGTATTTGGATAATGGAGGAGCGGTACTCTCAACAACCATAAATAAATATTGCTATTTAAGCTGTAGGGTATTTCCTCCGTTTTTTGAAAATAAAAACAGGATTGTGTGGTCGCAGATTGAAAATATAAATGACTTAGATGAAATACAGCATCCATCCGCGCGCGAGGTTTTGCGATTTATGGATTTCGATCACGGAGTATCGGTGCATCACGATTCCGACCTCCCCGCGCGCTCCGGCCTAGGATCAAGCTCTTGTTTTACTGTTGGCCTACTGCACGCTTTGCACGCGCTTAAGGGAAAAATGCTAACAAAAATGGAACTTGCAAAAACAGCTATACATATTGAACAAAATATTTTAAAAGAAAATGTTGGATCTCAAGATCAAATTTCTGCCTCATTTGGGGGATTTAATAAAATAGAATTTAATAGCCATCACAATTTTTCTGTGCATCCGGTCAGTATTCCAAGGGAAAGAATACGAGATCTCAATAACCATCTCATGCTTTTTTTCACGGGCATTTCAAGAAACGCATCAGAGATCGCCGCGGAACAAATAAAAACGTTAGGAGAGAAAAAGAGAGAATTGGAAACTATGCGTACAATGGTTGACCATGCCATTGCAATAATAAATTCGCAATCCAACCTAGATGAATTTGGCAAGCTTCTTCATGAAGCTTGGAATATCAAGCGTTCACTTACCAATAAAATAAGCACGCCTACTATAGATTCTATCTACGAAACTGCCATGCAAAAAGGCGCAATAGGAGGAAAACTGCTAGGAGCCGGCGGTGGCGGATTTATATTATTTTTTGTGAAGCCAGAAAACCAACAAAACATCAGAGACGCGCTAAAGAACCTTTTAGAGGTGCCCTTTGAATTTGAAAATCATGGAAGCCAGATAATATTTTATAATCCGTAAAAATCTTGTATATGAGAAGACCAATTGATGTGGTAATATTATGCGGAGGGCTGGGAACGAGATTTCGTTCTGTATTTTCTGACAGGCCCAAGGCGCTCGCTCAAATCCATGAAAAGCCCCTTCTTGATATTATTCTCTCATTTTTTATTCAACATGGATATAATAGATTTATTCTCTGCACGGGATATCTTTCGGAGCACATTGAAAAATATTATTATAAAAGCCCATTTGCGAAATACTTATTTTTTTCGCGTGAAACAGGGCCGCTTGGAACCGGCGGCGCAATTAAAAACGCCCAAGATTATATAACATCGGAAAATTTTTTCGTAATGAATGGGGATTCATACTGTGATATTGACTTGCCGACATTCCATGATTTTCATGATCAAAAAAAGAAAGCATCCATTTCCATGGTTCTAACCTCGCAAAAAGACAGGGAAGACGCCGGCAATGTTTTAGTGGACGAGGACAGCAATGAAATAATTTCCTTTTCCGAAAAAATCCCCAATAATCAAAAAAAATATATTAACGCCGGAATTTACATTTTTCATAAAAAAATTCTGGAATATATTCCTGAAAAACAAAATTTTTCACTTGAGTACTCGCTTTTTCCACAGTTTATAAATAAAGGATTTTATGGCTTTATTTCCGATAACCCAGTCATTGATATAGGCACTCCTGATCGATATGAGAAAGCCTTACAATACTTTTCCGAAAATGATATTTCATCTTTATGAAAAAAATAAAAAAATTACATCTAGATAATTCAAAAAAAAGAATGCTTGGATCGCTTGAAAAAATAAAAGATAAGAAGAATTATTATGATATTGATGAATCTGATCTTATAACAATAAATTGGTGCGCAGTATGTGGCTCAAAAAATATCTTTCCTATAAGCGAAGTGCTTTTAAAAGGATTAATTTTTTTTTCAACAGCAGTATGCGCTGATTGCCTTTATACTTTTCGCCCGGTTTCGCCAAAGCTTTCATGGTTCCAAAAATGCTGGAAAAAAAATATATCTAAAACTCCAGAAATTTTCAATCCAGAGGTTGAAGAAATCCGAGAAAAACGATATCAAAACTATTTTGACTTACTTAGAAAATATGTAAAGGGGAAAAAAGTTCTTGATATTGGCGCCGCCAATGGCAATGGTTCAATAGTATTTGCAAAAAATGGATACTCTGTTGAATGCCTTGAGCCGGAAGACAATAAAACAAATTATATTAAAAAAATTCATAATCTTTCTGTACATACAGACCCAATAGAGTCTTTTATTAAAACAAAAAAAAACTACAACCTTGTGCTTTTTGCACATTGCCTTGAACACCTTGATAATCCAACTGAAGTAATGTCTCAAATGAAAAATATTCT
>CAYJWS010000083.1:0-3410 GCA_964373925.1 uncultured Gammaproteobacteria bacterium | reverse complement strand
GTGAGGGGCGTGAGGGCGGTGCTTGCTCACGATATAGCGTTGGCGCGCGCCTCAAGAAAAGACGATGATACGAATGTCTTGTGCATTGGGTCTGATTTTGTGACATTCGCGCAGGCAAAAAAAATTATATCAGCGTGGCTCAATACGTCTTTTGAAAAAATACCACGGCGCGTGCGGAGAATTAAAAAGCTTGATGCCATGTAAGTCCATTTTGAGGCACCCCTCACCTCTTCTCCTCTCCCCTCGTGGGAGAGGATGGGAGAGGGAGGGAGAATTTCGAGTGTAAAATTCTATGATCCAAATTATCCCGACAATCCTTGTAAAAAATTTTCAAGAATTTCAAGATACCGTAAAAAAAATTGAAAAAGATTTTCCCATAGCGCACATAGACGTTATGGATGGGAATTTTGTTTCTAATACGACATTTTTTGATGTAGAAAAAATAAAAGAAATAAAAACACCGCTTGAGTACGAAATTCATCTTATGGTGGAAGATCCAGAGCCGTATATTGAACAAGTAAAAAATATTTCTAAAATAAAAAAAATACTTTTTCATATAGAATCTGTTTTTGACCCGATTGAGATTTCTAAAAAAATACAAAAAGCTGGAAAAAAAGCCTTTGCTGTTCTTAACCCCGAAACGAAGGTCGCGGCAATTGAAAAATATATTTCATGTGTTGACGGCATAATGTTTATGGGAGTACATCCGGGGTTTTCCGGGCAGAAATTTATAGAAGAAACCGTTAATACAATAAAAAAACTGCGCGCCATAAATGCAAACATTTCAATAGAAGTAGACGGAGGCGTGAATAATACAAATGCAAAGCGCTTGAGTGTGGCTGGCGCGAACATTCTCGCGGTGGGAAGCTTTATGTATAAAGATAAACCGGCGATACAGAGAGAAAAAATATTAAAGAGCGTTATTTGATTCTTTATAAATACTTAGTACGAGATGATTTTAATATTTTGAAACATGAAACGTAAAACTTGAAACCTTAATAATGTTTCAAGTTTCAAGTTGCGAGTTTCAGAAAATTATTTTATTTTTATACTCACTATTTTCATGAACCCTCAAATACAAGCGATGCATCCCGCAATTATGGTTATTTTTGGCGTTACAGGAGACCTCTCGGTAAAAAAAGTTTTGCCCGCGCTTTTCCATTTATTTCAGCAGAATTCTCTTCCAAAACGTTTTGCCGTCATAGGGTTTTCCAGAAGGAATTGGAACGACGGGCAATTTCGCGATGAAGTGAAAAAAATCCTTATCCATCACGGGAAAGACAGAAAAAAACTTGCGACGTTTTTACAATGCTTCCATTTCCAGTCCGGACTTTTCCATGAAAAGGAAAGCTATAAAAATCTTTCAAGGCATATTGATATGATAGACAGGCAGTGGGGAGTGTGCACGAATACATTATTCCATCTCGCCGTGCCGCCGGAATATTATTCATTGATTTTAAAAAATATAGACAAATACCATCTTTCCTCAAAGTGCGGTCCGGGTGAGGGCTGGTCGAGGATTTTAGTTGAAAAGCCGTTTGGAAACGATTACGCGACCGCGCAAAAGCTCGATTCCATGCTTGGTGCCATATTTCGCGAAAAGCAGATTTTTAGAGTGGATCACTATTTGGGAAAAGAAACAGTGCAAAATATTTTAGCATTTCGATTCTCCAACTCGTTATTTGAAGAGCTCTGGGATAACAAGCACATAGAAAAGATTGAGATAAAGCTTTTGGAAAAAGGGGATGTTGGCACGCGTGGAGAATACTACGACGCCACGGGAGCGCTTCGCGATGTCGGGCAAAACCACATACTGCAGATGCTCGCGCTTATCGCCATGGACAATCCTATGGAGCTGAATGGGGACTTGATCCGAAAAAACCGCGCCAAAGCAATTCAATCTTTAAAAATTATTACAGGAAGCGCGCTGAAAAAACGCGCAATACGAGGGCAGTATACGGGATACAGAAATGCCGAAGAGGTAAATCCCCGTTCGCGAACTGAAACGTATTTTAGAATAAAATCGTATCTTGAGGGCAAGCGCTGGAGAGGAGTGCCTTTTTACCTTGAGAGCGGCAAGGGGCTTAAAGAATCAAAGGCGGAAATAGTAGTACATTTTAAGGGAGTGGATCCATGTTTTTGCCCACCGGATAATAATGAACACAACCACCAAAATGTCATCATTTTTATGATACAGCCAAACCAAGGAATAACAGTGAGATTTTGGTCAAAAAAACCCGGGCTTCAGATGGAAATAGAGCCGAGAAATTTGACATTTCATTACAAAAGAGACGGAAGCCTTCATCTCTCCGGATATGAAAAACTTTTGTATGATGCTATATTGGGAGATCAAACGCTTTTTTCAAGCACGCAAGAGGTTCTTGCCGCGTGGAGATTCATTACCCCAATCGTTCAGGGATGGAAAAAATTGCCATTGCATTTATATAAGAAAGGAAGCAGAAGACCTGGAGAATAATTTAAAATTGAAAAATCAAAATGCAAAATGACAGTTCAAAATTTAAAAATGAATTTAAAAAAAGACTTTATCTTTGGGTATTACGATTAATTAAACTCGTTGGTAAGCTTCCAAAAAATGTAGTTAATGAAGTTTTGGGAAAACAGCTCTTGAGGAGTTCAACAAGTGTGTTGGCAAATTATATTGAAGCTAATTCCGCTTCTTCAAAAAAAGATTTTATCAATTTTTTCACTTATTCTCTAAAATCAGCAAATGAATCAAAAGTTTGGTTAACCTTGATTAGAGACACCATGGATGGAAAAAATTTAGAATTAGATTGGTTGATAAAAGAACTTATTGAAATATCAAATATTATTGCTTCAAGCATACTAACATTAAAAGGAAAAAAATAATTTTGATATTTTGCATTGTCATTTTTCATTTTGAAATTTACATTTTACACTAAATATATGAAAACAATCGGCTACATCGGTTTGGGAAAAATGGGGAAAAATATGGTCTATAACCTTAAGGACCACGGATGGGAGGTTGTTGCCTACAATAGAAGCCCAAAGCCTCGCGAGGAAGTGGCACAACAAGGCATTAAAACTGCAGATTCTATTGAAGGTTTGGTAAAAAATCTTATAGCGCCTCGGCTTATTTGGGTAATGGTATCACACGAGGCAGTAGATGCGATTTTAGATGAACTGTTTAAGTATATGGAAAAGGGTGATACTCTTATTGAGGGCGGGAACTCATTTTATAAATTAACTTTACAGCGCGAGAAAAAATTTACAAAAAAAGGGATCCATTTTTTGGATGTTGGCGTGAGCGGAGGGCCTCATGGCGCGCGCGAGGGAGCATGCTGTATGATCGGCGGAGATACAAAAGTTTTTGAAAAATATGAAAAACTTTTTAAAGATATTTCCGTCGAAGGCGGATATGGCCTTATGGG
>CAYJWS010000082.1:0-3426 GCA_964373925.1 uncultured Gammaproteobacteria bacterium | reverse complement strand
CTTCTCCCCGAAAGCTTTCGGGGATCGCAATGACCTGATATTTATGCTCGCAATGACGGCAGTAAGGGAATTTCATAATTCACGTTACTTAGGTTGCATATAACGAAAAAATACAGTATAATGCAATATATAACCTAATTGAAATATAATTTAGCTATGCTCGAAATATTTTGGAATGAAGTTTTCTACAAGCCGGTATTCAACACATTGCTTTTTCTTTATAATAATTTTTCATATTATAATTTTGGCATTGCGGTCATATATCTTACTATTATTATACGCGTACTTCTTTTACCGTTTTCAGTCACTTCAAGCAAAAATAGGGAATTTTATAAAAAACTTGCCGAAAAAATGCGAGAAATTGATAAAGATTATGGAAGCGATTATATTAAAAAGAAAGAAGCTGTTCGAAACTTTTTGAAAAATAGCCAGGTTAATCCATGGTCAAAAGCAGTGGTCTTGGGCGTGCAAGTTCTTGTTTTGATTTTGCTTTATCAGGTGTTTATCGGCGGATTAAACGCTAAAAATAAATTTGAGTTTATCTACCCTTTTATCACCTCACCTGATTACATAAATACGCACTTCCTTTGGTTTGATTTGTCAAAAAGAAATTGGATTTTGAGCACTATTGTGGGTATTTTTTTATTTATTGAGATTATTATCTCCCAGAACAATAGAAAAGAAATTCTCTCTCGCAGAGACCAGATGTATAAAATATTTTTTCCTATTTTTTCTATAATCGCTTTAGGGCTTCTTCCTTCGGTAAAGTCTGTTTTTATTTTGACATCAATTATATTTTCCATTATACTTATATTAGTAATGAGCTTGGTTGGAGGCGTGACAAAGGCGAAAAAAACCAAGAATGAAGCAAAAAAATCTCAAGTAAATCTTAATGACATAACCATTAAAAGAATTTAATACATGTCCGACTCACTCGATAAAATAATGTATAGTTTTGTAGTTGACGATGTCCTGAAGGGATTTTTTATTCATGTGCCTCCTGGATATATAGCATGCGTGTATGATCTTGGCAGAGGAGTTTTAAAAAGAGTGTACGAGCCCGGGCTTCATCTCAAGATTCCGTTTTGGCAGAAAGCAAAGCTTTTCAACACGCAAA
This sequence comes from uncultured Gammaproteobacteria bacterium, assembly GCA_964373925.1. Taxonomy (GTDB): domain Bacteria; phylum Patescibacteriota; class Patescibacteriia; order Buchananbacterales; family GWA2-38-13; genus CAYJWS01. Next base: position 2,309 of record CAYJWS010000082.1, on the reverse strand, counting down.
CGCTTGAATACGCCATCAGTAAAGAATTTGACCCGTCAAAAACAAAACTTATGGGCGATATTCCTATCATCTGCACTTCAAGCGATAAAAAAAGTGTCGCACTCGAAGGCACTGTTTTGCTTCGCCTTGATACGGAGCGAATTCCGGAAATCTGGCAAAATATTGGAGAAGATGTTGTTGAAAAAATCGTGCGCCCGACCATACGAAGCAGATTTCGCATGATTGGGGCGAAATTTGACTCCGAGGACATACTCATCAACAAACGTGATAGCATAGAGATCGAGGCCCAAAAAGAGCTTGAAAGGGTATTTTACCCTCGCGGAATTTTGGTTGAAAATGTGCTCTTAAGCAATATTGAAGAAATTTTCAAAAGAGGAGAATAGCTGTTACGTTTCGGTGATAAGTTTATGGCACGCAACTTATGGTTGTAATGTATTATTGCCCCCATTATTATTGGGGTTTTTTATTTTCTATTCACGGCCTTTTGCCCACAGAATATACACTTGTTTTTTATAATATGAAATAGTAAAATATCATTACATAAAATATCTTTAGTATGACTGAAAATATTGATGGTATTCTTGGTAAAATCCCTCCGCAAAATCTGGAAGTTGAGCAGTCGCTTCTTGGCGCGATTTTAATAGATAAAAATTCAATTATAAAAATAGCCGACATTGTTTCGCCCCAAGATTTCTATAAAGATTCTCACGCGCACATTTATGAAACCATGGTTGAGCTATATGAAGATCATGAGCCTATTGATCTTTTGAGTCTTAGCAACAAGCTTGAAGAAAAAAAACTTTTGGAAACGGTTGGGGGAAGAACATATATCTCCAGCCTCGCCTCGCTTGTCCCAACGGCAAGCCACGTTATTACCTACGCGAAAATCGTTCAAAAGAAGGCAACGCTTCGCAGGCTTATTTCGGCGGCATCGGATATCGGGGAATTGTCGTTTCAAGAAGTAGAAGATACTGAATTGCTTCTTGATAGAGCGGAACAGATGCTTTTTCAAGTATCGCAAAAATATCTTAAGAAAAATTTCATTCCCATAAAAGAAGTGTTGCACGAAGCATTCGACAGAATAGACGAGCTTCATAAAGAAAGCGGCAAACTCCGAGGAATCCCCACAAACTTCAAAGACTTGGATAATCATCTTGCGGGACTGCAAAAATCCGACCTTATTATTCTTGCCGCCAGGCCTTCCATGGGAAAGACGACATTAGTGCTTGATATTGTACGGCAGGTTGCCATAAAAACAAAAATTCCAGTGGCTATTTTTAGCCTTGAAATGTCAAAGGAGCAGCTCGTTGATAGAATGCTGTGCGCGGAGGCAGGAGTGGATCTGTGGAAAATGAGAACCGGAAAACTCTCAACGCATGGCGAAAACGATGATTTCGCGAGAATCGGGCATGCTATTGGAATTCTTTCCGAATCAAATATTTTTATTGACGACTCGGCAACCGCCAATATTATGGAAATACGCACTAAAGCGCGGCGCCTGCAAATGGAAAAAGGCCTTGGGCTTATTGTTATTGACTACCTCCAGCTCATGGAAGGAAGAGGTAATGAGAACAGGGTTCAAGAGGTTTCGGAAATTTCAAGAAATCTCAAAGCGATCGCCCGAGAGCTCAATATACCCGTAATCGCCCTTTCGCAGCTTTCTCGAAATGTTGAATCGCGAGATACGCATATCCCGCGGCTCGCGGATCTTCGCGAGTCTGGATCCATTGAACAAGATGCTGACGTTGTTCTTTTTATCTATAGAGAAGCAATGTATAACAGCGATCTTTCTCCGGACAAAAAAAATATTACAGACATAATTATTGCAAAGCACAGAAACGGCCCAACCGGAAAAATCCAGCTGTATTTTGACGCGAACAGAGTCACGTTTAAAAACCTTGAAAGAAAAATCGAAAATGCCAAAGATCAGCCGGCGCAAGAAGCCACATTGCCGGAATTTACATAGTAGTAATCCGTAATGAGTAATGTGTAATGAGTAAAATAAAGTTACTTATTACCTATTACTAATTACTAACCCCTATGTTCAACAAGCTTAAACAATTCAAAGACATGAGAAGCAAGGCAAAGACCCTGCAAAATGCTCTGTCGGAAGAAAAAATTGAAATAGAAAATAAGGGCATTACAATAACGCTTGATGGAAATCAAAAGATCACTTCAATCTCAATACGGCAAGATCTTACAGCAAGCCAAATTGAGCGCATACTCCCCGACCTTCTCAATGACGGGATAAAAAAAGTTCAAAAAATCATGGTTGAAAAAATGCAGTCTATGGGCGGAATGGATAGTTT
>CAYJWS010000081.1:0-3832 GCA_964373925.1 uncultured Gammaproteobacteria bacterium | reverse complement strand
TGACATAAAACTCAAAATAACATATAATAAATTCGGTTCTTTACAATTCGTTCTTTTCTTCTAAGGAGTTTTTTATGGGATACGATTCGGTGGCCAAAGCTATTATTGACAGACTAAAAGAAGGCGGGGCTTTTAAAGAGCCAGACAGGAAATTTCCTCTTTTGGTATGTCCAAGATGTGGACATGAAGGCTATTATGGAGATACAAAGGACGGAAATTTCTCTTATGAAGGGAAGAGTTTTACTGGATTAAGGAAAAATAGGTGTCAATGTGGAAAAGTTTTTAAATCCAGAGAGAGTGAGTGATATGGGAGGAGATGGAACACTTCTTGAAAGGAAGGTAGAATGAAATCCAATACACATCGTTTGTTTTTTCCGAATACGCCACGGATGTTTCCAGTGATTTATATATCCATTTTTTTAATCCATTTTTTGGCAACTTTTGGACTTTTTTATTTTGGAATGATTAGGCCAGGGATCATGATGCTTGTTTTGGGTATTTGTTTATTAATACCATCAATTATCCTTCTCAAGAAGATAGATAGGCTTTCTAGGGAAAGAAATATGAAATTTTTGAATGAAATGGAGAGACATGGCAGAATTGCAGATAGAGAAATTGAAGAAATACTCGAAAGAGAATTTGGCCCAAAATATTAAGGAGCCACAATGAAAAGAATCCCAGACGAATATGAAATGCCGTTTTTTCCAAACGATCCATGGGGAGGACAGAAAGGAGAGGATACGGTGTCAGATTTTATATTAAAGCCAGACGCACTGGTTATAATGTGTAAAAATGAAGAAGGTAATACAGTTTTGAAAATTACTGAAGATCCTGAAGTTATTAAAAAGATTAAAAGCCTCTTAGAAGAGATTGAAGAATCAGATGAGGAGTGTAGGATCGATCCTCAAGTATTTGAGCGAGATCCTCATCCTATGATACCGATAGATGATCCTTATTATGATGAATGAAGAGAAATTAAAATAGTAAAAAGTATAATCTAGAAGGCGTCCAAATAATTTGGGTGCCTTTTTTATTTTTTTTAAAATTATTATCATTCAAAGTTTTTAGAAGTGAGTTAAGGAATTGCACGCGTAAACACAAATAGAGAACCATGATTTTGTATTTCGATAGATATTAGGATTAAAAAATGAACTTGAGTAAAAAAATTCGAACAAGAAAAGCAATCTTGAAATAATTTTGTCATTTTAGACGATCGTCTAAAATGACAAAATTATGCTAATAGTGTTTTATGGCAAATACTTTGGGTAATGAGCTTACTGTCTTAGGTTAGTACTTTCCTAAACAATTACTCTGACATCGTAAACAAGCAAGGCTTCCATTCAAATAAAAAAGGAATAAAGTTCCTTTCTTTTCCTTTTTAAATGGTCGGAGTCTTATATTTTATCGTGAGTATAGGGTATAATGATAGTATAGAATTTTGTGTTTATACTCATGAAAAAGCATCAGATTTTTCTTTTCGCGAACGTATTTTTTATCTTGGGCGTGGGCGTTCGGTCGTTTTTTAAGCCCAGCATATTCCTTTTTTATATTCTTGCGCTTTTATGCGCTGTCTTAATATTCGTTGTAAGAAATCCTAAGTTTCGCCTCATAATGATCGGCGGAGTTTTTTTATGCTTAGGAGTTTTTCGATACGTGTACGCATTGCCGAATTTTGATGATAGAAATTTTATTTCTTATTATAATGGAAAAAAAATTGCAATAGAAGGCGTTGTTTGTAATGAAGTTGATAAGAGGATTAATAAATCAATACTTACAGTCTGCGCGAAAAAGCTGGGGATTGACGGAAAGAAGCAGGGGGTATATGGAAAAATTAGAGTGACAACAAGGCTGTATCCGGAATACTTGTATGGCGATGCAATGAAGATTTCAGGAAAATTGGAAGCGCCTAAGCCATTTGATGATTTTTCCTATGATAGGTATTTAGCTCGTTATGGAATCCATTCGGTTATATCGTATCCGAAAATTAAGATTCTTTCACGTCATCAAGGCAATGCGCTGTATGAAAAAATTTTGAGCATGAAGAGTTTTTTAACGGACGTAGTAGATGCGAATATGCATGAACCGCAGGCAAGTATTTTAAACGCCATTGTTTTTGGGAAACGCGGAGGTATGCCCGATGAAATTCAAAATCAAATGGCTCAAAGCGGTATAATACACCTCATAGCCATTTCTGGATCACATATCTCGCTTATTATCGCAATGCTCATGGCCGTGGTGCCGTATTTTTATATTTCGCGCAACAGGGCATTTTATATTATTTCTATCCTCATAATTTTATATACCCTACTTATTGGCTGGCCCGCGTCGGCTATGAGAGCGGCAGTGATGGGATGGATTGCCGCGTTTGCCATAAAAAATGGAAGGCTCGCTAACACAAAAAATACCTTGATTTTTGCAGCGTCAATAATGCTTTTTATAAATCCATTTATTTTGCGCGATGATATTGGCTTTCAGCTTTCATTTGCCGCTGTATGGGGAATATTTACATTTATTCCAATGTGGCAGGAAAGATTTGAAAATATTCCTGAAGCTTTTGGCTTGAAAGAAGTATTGCTCATGACTCTTGCAGCGTATATCGCCACATTTCCGCTTACACTTTATTATTTTGAAAGAGTATCTTTTATATCGCCAATTGCAAATATTTTTGTAGTTCCGATATTTTTGCCACTCATGGTTATTGTGCCATTTTCTTTTATGCTTACCCTACTTGTGCCGGGATACGGCCAATATTTTTTTTCAGCCTCGTACGCCATAGTTTCATACCTCGTTGGGACTGGAAAGTTTTTTTCACAGCTTCCTTTAAGTTTTTTAGATGTATTTGACATCCCTCTAGAGGTAGTGGTAATCCTATATTTTTTAATTTCATTTTTTTCGTATCGAAATATGATAATTGAGCATTATGTTAAAAAAAATACTTAGCTTTATTTTTGTATTCGCGTTCAGCTTATTTTTTGTAGCAATTATTTTTCCATATATTTTTTTTCATCAGGAAAAGAATTTTCAAGCTATATTTTTGGATGTCGGGCAAGGCGACGCGACGCTCCTTCAAACGCCTCTTGGAAAAAATATTCTTATTGACGGAGGGCCGGATATGACACTTCTCTATAAGCTCGGACAATATCTCCCATGGTGGAAGCAAGACATTGATTTAATTGTAATAAGCCACCCTCACGCGGATCACATTATAGGCATAATTGAGGTAATAAAAAGATTTAAAGTTCATGCGGTCGTTATGACCGATGCCGCAATCAACACGCCGGAATTCGGAGAATTAAGAGATGTTCTTAAGGAGAATAAAGTCACAATAGATATTCTTACATCCAGGAAAAGTTTGGACATAGAAGATAATGTGCATTTTGAATTTTTCCATCCCGAAAAAAGCACAGAAAATATCAAAGAAAAAGACATTAACAATACCAGCATACTTCTACGCGTTTCATACAAAAAAAGTTCCATTCTTTTTACCGGAGATTTGGAAGAACGAGGCCAAAAAGAAAATCTGAACGAAAATATAGACTCTGATATCCTGAAGGTGCCCCATCAAGGATCCATCGACAGTTTAAGTGAAGAATTTATAAAGAAAGTTTCTCCATTCTACTCCATTATTTTTGTTGGCAAAAATAATTATGGGCATCCGTCGCAACGAGTAGTAGAAGAGCATCAAAGGCAAGGCTCAAAAATTTTGATAACTCAAAAAATAGGCGACATACGTTTTGCTTCGAATGGGAAAAAGTTTTTTCTAAAATAAACGCACGCTTCGGCTCTTCGTCAAATAGTGTGGTGATTGAGTATCCAATAGAGTGGTAAAAAT
>CAYJWS010000080.1:0-3886 GCA_964373925.1 uncultured Gammaproteobacteria bacterium | reverse complement strand
ACAAAAATAATTTATATCCTGATTTAAGGATAATCCAGGGAGGCGCGGATCCAGAGGTTTATGTTGATGGGAAAAAAGTTATAATGATAGAATTAGAATATAAAAAAACAAAAAATGGAAGAGTCAATTCTAGGGTATAATATATCCACCATGAATATTATACAAGCGACAAAACATTTTAATATTAAAGCTCCATACACTTTGCAAAAAATCAATCAAGGGATTATTAATGCGACATGGCTAATACGAGGAAAAAACGGTAGATTTATATTGCAGAAAATGTCTCCGATATTTAAGACAAGCCTCATGAAGGATATTCAAGAAATACAAAAACACTTATCAACACATAAGTATATCACTATGAATTTTCTTCAAACAAACGATAAAAAAACTTTTTTATTAGATGGGGATATTTTTTGGAGAGCGTATCGCTTTATTGATGGGGAGGTATATCGAAGAGTGCCAAGCGCATATATAGCGCGCGAGGCAGGAAAATTTTTAGGAAAGCTTCATCGCGAGCTTAACACGCGATATTTATATGATTTTACATTCTGCCGTCCGATGAAGCATGAAGTTTTATCTATTTATAAAAAATACAAAAGTATATCACTCGAAAAAAAAGATTCCAAAATATTGGAGTTTGACCGCGTTATCAATCTTTTACCGAAACTTGAACTTCCGAAAAGATTGAGAAAAAACATATGCCACGGCGACCCTAAAATTTCTAATTTCATTTTTAATAATAATCCTCGTCAAAAAGTTATTACTATGATAGATTTCGATGATGTTGGAAACACTTATAATCTCGCTGTAGAAATTGGGGATGCGCTCCGCTCATGGTGCAAGGTAGAAACGGGCGACACTGTAGAATTTTCTCTTCCACGTGCCAAGGCGTCACTTGAAGGCTATGTGCTTGGATCACAGGGATATCTCACACGACTAGAGTCCCGATATCTCGTGAAAGCGCTTAAACTCAATATATTGGAATTGGCAACCCGATTTGCCATTGATTACTTTAAAAATTCCTATTTCGACTATGATCGTGAGCACTACCCGTCCAGAAAAGCGCACAATTTAGTTCGTGTTAAGAATTCTATTGAGCTATATCACGATGTCTGCCGTAAAGAAAAAAGGCTGAAAAATATCATTACACGAATCATGGATTATTCGGTTCACAATAAATTTGCAATAAAAACGAGGTGAAAATACTCCCCCAATCCACATAAAACGCATAATAATAAATGTAATAACGGTCAAAAGAAGGGATAAAAAATCACATATAAATGGCCTCAATACTTTTCCATACAATTGTTTTTGTGTTTTATTTTTCAAATCATTATTTATCATAATTAAAAATATTAATTTATTTATTTCTAAAAAATTTTAAAAAAAATGGAAAAGATATAAAGAATCCTCCTTTATATCTTTTTTTCTTAAAAATCTCTTGGATTTTTTTCACAGACAAAGGCATTATCGCTTCAAGTTCATGGTTAATCCTTATCTCTTTTGGATCAACCGGTCGCTTGACAACATACAGGGTAAAAAATCTGTCGTTATAATATTTTTTCAGAGGAGACCATGTCCTGTGATACACCTTTTTTATTTTTTTAAGATCCTTTGGCTGTAAACGCAAACCCACCTCTTCCTTCACTTCACGCAGTGCCGCCGTGATATATCTCTCGCCCTTGCGAACATGCCCAGCGACCGAATGGTCAAACATTCCCCCGTTTCTTTTCTGCGCATAGATTTTCCTATGCGCGTCAACAATATAAATAACCACTTCGCGATGACGAAGGCTTTTTTTATGAATTTCTTGAGGGGTTGAAAATCTCAATACTCTGTCACTTTTACTTACAACAGGAACCAGCTCACGCATAGAATACACATATTAAATAGTCTTGACATAATAATTTTATCATATAAGCTCAATAGTATAAAGCATAGTTCTTTAAAACCATTAGAAAGGAAGCCTATGGATACCAACGTAGAACTGGCCCTCCGACACATGGAGAAATTCACGCCACGAAATTGGCGAGAACTTTGGATCGCGCATCTGACGTATATTGCAAGACAGCGGGGTAATTCCGACAGCCTTGATCGTATCCGCGATTTCGAAAGTCTCGGACACGTGCTGGAAGTTGAGACGTGCAAAGACCTTGATCTGCATGATGTAAAAATTGTCGTTATCGATGGCGCCTCGGGAACTGGCAAAAACCATTTGGGCAACCACCTGCATGCTCTTGGGCTCAAACCCATACTTCGATATAAAGACAGGGAAAGACGTTCTGATGAAATACATGGCGTTGATGCGTATTTCATCAACGCCGATGAATTTGATGAAATGGAAACGATGGGTGAACTCATAGGAGTCAGAGGATCTTTCGGAGAAAGGCGCGCCTATTCAAGGACAAAAATAATGGAAGCTCTCCACTCGGGAGAACGTTGCTACGTCGCGGAGGGTTTAAGCTTTTTGCCACTTGCTTCCCATGATCCCGAATTGAGAGAGGTAATGACCTCGTCGGTTTTTCTCCTGCCCCCAAGTCTCGAAGAATTGATCAGAAGACTCGTAAGACGAACGTGCGGAGACAGAGTCTTTGATTCAGCTGACGAGCTCATCGCATTTCTCATTAAAAAGAAAGTTCCCGAGAGGCTTGAATACGGATTCAAGGATCTTACAAATACCTCGTCACGGGACGACGATCGCCGGAGGTTTCTGGCGGATTGTTTCTTTGTCTACGATAGCCCCGCACGGCTCTCCGAGTCGCTGGGCATACTCTAGTGTTTCCAATATTTTCATAAAAAGAGGAGCATACCCTGCCCCTCTTTTATTTTTTTAAAAATAAATAAAATTATGATCATAGCATCCAAATACTCTGAATTACTATCCAAAACATTAATGGAAAAATTCAAAAAGGAAACTATAATAATCCAATAATCTTTTCAGCCTCATAAAAATCTGAAATCTCACGATGATAGTACTTCGGCTTATTGTGAATATATGGACAGTCAGGACGACGCATAAGAAAAGTTACAACTTCATCCTGTGAAAATTTCATATCTTTAATATCATCAAGTACACTCGGAGTATCATCAATCACTATCAGAGGCTTCCCGTATTTTTTTATTACTTTTTCGCACACAGAGATTTTTGTATCATTGCTTTCAACAATAAAAACTTCATCATGCGGAGTATTTGTCATGGAAATTTTTTGCTTTTGATAGCTTGAATAGCCAAACGTCAATATGATAACCGGGATTCCTTTTTTTCTCCAATTCGAAATAATAGGAGCGCTATCGCTATAAAGACACACAGTATCCAATATCCATACCTGAAATTCTTTCGTAATTTCTTCTTTATTAAAATGAATACCCGTCTTTTGCTCAAGTTTTTGTGTCAGATTCTCAATCGAAAACATTCCCTCTTTTTTCGTTTCTTCATACGATTCGCGTACGAGACGCCCATCTGCGTCTTGGCGAGTAAAAATCGCAAAAAGTCCCGATTTCCCACCTTTGAATGAAGAAATAGTATTATCAAAATCAAGAACGATACATTTTGGCTTCATATATTTTACGATATAATAACAGGATAAAAATAAAACAATAGTATATATTTATGGATTATACCATAAATTTAATATGTACTAATGTTTGTCTGTTTTTCGGGGCAGTTCATTTTCTATGTTCCATAGCTTGAACAATATAGAGATATTTATATAGATATTTTATGTACGAATCCCAAGCAATCGTGGTGGTGGTTCGAGTTAAGTCAAATTTAATGTTTGTAAAAATCTTTTTTTAATCATTTGTTAATTATGTGTTAATTATGGTTACTTTATGGTATAATAAAAATGATATTTTGAGTGTTTTTTATTTTGGTATTTGTTTG
>CAYJWS010000079.1:0-4224 GCA_964373925.1 uncultured Gammaproteobacteria bacterium | reverse complement strand
ATGTTCTTGATATTATTCAAAAACGCACTTGGTTTTTATAAGGTCATCTTCAATCTCCGGCGCATTTTTTAAAATTCTCTCTCTGGTGCCTTTCGAAGAGTCTTCAATAGCATCTTCTCGCAAAGCATTTTTTATACCGGTAACTTGCGATGTTTCAGGGACATTATCTGTGTTGATCTCCTGCAGTTGGCCCACATAATTTAAAATGGAAGAAAGCTGGCCTAAAAATAGGTCTTTTTCCGCTTCGGAAATCTTAAGCCTCGCCAAAAGCGCGACATGCTCAACTTCTTTTTTAGTAAGTTTCATAAAATTATATAAATGATATCAAGTATTGTATAAGTGTAAACAAAAAAGCAATATTAATCAATATCTCAATCGATACTTTATGTACTATGAAAATGGACGATCGTTAATTTCCATAGTATAATTTTTTGAAAAATTCTTTACTTTTAGTATATAAACATTCTTCATAATCCTATAACGATCAACTACTTTATTGACCTCATGAGATACATCATAGGACGATACCCATATACTTTTTTGAAGTTGATCAAACCCAAGAATTTTTAAGTACCTCCTTAGCATGTTTCTTACTGACCTCTTGGTTTCCGGTATATCAAAAAATACCATAAGCCATTCTCCGTGCGCAAGCTTTTTTTTGCCTAAATTTTTACACTGTATGCAAAAAACTTTTTGTTGTCCTTTTGGACTTATTATATATCCACTACTTTTTTTGCTTATAATTTTTCTTAACAAATTTCTTTTATACATTCCGTACATCGTATCAAATAATTTTTTTCTTGTTTTCTTATTTTCAATATATTTTTTCATCCAAATATGTTTTGAATGCAAAATTGGATCACCGCTCGTAAAATGCAGTACATTTTTTATACTAAAAGAAGCATGGTAAAAATCTGAATAATCGGCAAAAAATAACAAAATTTTATCAGTTAGAGAAAATCTCATATTAACTTATTCAAAACATTACTATTAAAATGGTATTTGTTATTGTGCTGCTTACTAACTTACTATCATTTTTGACGATCGTCAAAAATGATAGTATTGTTATTTTTCTATAAAATAACAATTAGAGCAAATTAAGGAATTCTTTTTCATCAATAACCGTAACGCCTAACTTTTTTGCTTTTTCATATTTCGATCCGGGTTCGTTTCCCGCTACCACAAAATCGGTATTCTTTGACACGGAGCTTGCGGTATGCCCTCCCCTTTCGCGGATTTTCTCCTTTGCTTCTTCGCGCGACATACTCTCTAAAGAACCCGTCACAACAAAAATTTTTCCCGCTAGTGTATGATTTTTTTCCGGCTGCTTGTGCCTTTCAACCGCAACGCCCGCTTTCATGAGCCTTCGCACGAAACGAATATTATCGGCGTTTTTAAAATACGCGCGAACGCTCTGCGCCACAGTACTTCCGATATTTGGAATAGAATCAATTTCTTCCTGCTTGGCTCTCATAATCTTTTCAAGCGAGCCAAAATGCGCGGCAAGATCTTGCGCGGTTTGCTCTCCAACATGCAAAATCCCAAGCGCATAGACGAATCTCGCAAGACTCACTTTCTTTTTTCCTTGTATGGATTCGTATATATTCTGCGCGCTTTTTTGCGCAAAGCGCTCAAGCGCCTCTATGTCGCTTGGCTTGAGTAAAAATAAATCAGCGGGGTCTACTATCAACCCCTCGTCGAAAAACTTTTCAATAATCTTTGGCCCGACGCCATCTATGTCAAAGGCGTGTTTTGAGGTAAAATGGCGTATCTTGCGAAGTTCCTGCGCGTAGCACTTGCCATTGGTGCACACATACGCCACTCCTGCCTCTCCGCCCATGGAAATCATTGTTCTCTCAACCCGTGATGCGCACACCGGGCATTTCTTCGGCATATGAAAAGATTTTTCCGCGCCCGTGCGCAAACCCTTGAGCACTTGGATAATTTTTGGAATCACGTCGCCCGCCCGCTCCACCACAACCGTATCGCCAATTTTTACATCAAGCCTCTCTATTTCTTCCATATTATGAAGCGTGGCGTGCGATATGGTGACTCCGCCGACCTTGACCGGCTCTAAGACGGCAACGGGTGTCAACGCGCCGGTTCTCCCTACTTGTATATGGATATCAACAATTTTTGTAGTTGCCTTTTTTGCCTCAAACTTATAGGCTATCGCGCCTCGAGGCGCTTTTCCTACGACTCCTAATCGCTCAAATATCTCGCTTTCATTCACCTGCACCACAACTCCGTCCACTTCAAAGGGGAGCTTGGATCTTTGCGCTTTTATGTTTTTATGGAATTGAAAAACTTCTTTCATGTCTTTGGCAAGCTTTACTTCGCTGTGCACCTTGAAACCAAGCATAGAGCATATAAGATGCCCCTCGTAATGCGTTTTCTGGCCTAAGTTTGTTATGAGATTGTAGGCAAACCAATCAAGCTTTCGTGAGGCGGTAATTTTAGGATCAAGCTGGCGCAAAGATCCGGCCGCAACATTCCTTGGATTCGCGTAAGAGGGAAGACCTTTTTCTTTTTGCTTATTATTGAGCTCGGCGAAAACGTTTTTTGATATGAGCGCCTCTCCGCGCACCTCTATCCTGAAAACTTTTTTTAAAGACTCGCGCAGTGTTTCTTTTAATTGTTTTGGGAACCCCTCGGTATGCTTGAGTGCGATGTTGAGCGAGAGTGGAATAGATCGAATAGTCTTAAGATTTCTCGTAATATCCTCGCCCAAGACCCCATTCCCCCGAGTTTTTCCCACCTGTAAAATTCCGCGCTCATACACAAGGCTCACTGCCAAGCCGTCAAATTTCAGCTCGCAGATATATTCCCACGCCCTATGGGGAGAAAATTTTTTTAGGCGATTCTCCCATTCAATCATATCCTCCTCTAAAAACGCGTCATTAAAAGAAAGCATGGGCGTGTCATGCTTTACCTTAACAAATTGATCAAGCGGCTCCCCTCCAACACGCTGGGTGGGCGAGTCGAGCGTCGCAAGATCGGGAAATTCTTTTTCAATTTTTCTCAATTCCTGGGTCAGTGAATCATACACTTCATCGGTCACCTCGGGATCGTCAAGCACATGGTAGCGATAGCGTAAATCATTGATTTCTTCTCGGAGTTTTTGCGCGCGGATTTTTGCTTCAAGCTTGTTCATATCCTTTTTTATGTACAATTCCCTCCGGAGCATGTCACTGTTTTTGCAATGGCGCTTTCAGAAAATATCACATAATCTCCTGCCCCAGAAGCCATACCGGTACCCGGCACCTCAACGCGTATGGTCTGTCCTGAAAAAATAGAATTACTCGCTGTTGCCGAAACTTCAAAAAAATCTCCAAAGCCAGGAGTCGGATCTCCAGTACTTGCATCATTGAGTGTAAGTATTATATATGATGCGTCGTCATTGAGCGCCTTGATCTCTATAATATATGATTGACTTGGATCTAAATTAAATCCAATCGGAGACGAAAAAAAACTTGGACATGATGAGATTATTTGTTTGGCCGTATCAAGATTTGTGTCAGGACCTGTTGCCGGACCAAACGCGCTCCCCTTAAATAACGAATAGCTTGTTGTTTCTAACCACAAACTGCTTGTTACGCCACTGCACTTGATATTTAATTTATCCGCGCCTGCTGCGGTGTCTTGTTTGTCTGACTGCGAAGTGTCAATCACTCGTACCCTTACTTTTTGATTTTTTTTAATATTAGCTAAGCTCACGCATGTTTTATACGAAACGCTTCCACTGCATTTTGAGGAAGCATCTCCGCCTGGAAATAAAGTTGAACAGTCGGTTGGCGCGCCTCTCAACACAGACGGACTTTGCGTTAATTCATAGGGAATCTTTCTTTCACGCCGAATATCATACAGCGACCTCTCAATCATGCTCTCTGCGGAATAATAGGCGGAAAAAGATGTTGCCTCAATCTGCGATCTTTTTATGGAGCTAATAATAAGCGTACTTAAAACTACCGCTGTTGTTACAACAATCATGGTGATAACCAATGTCAAAAGAAGCACTGATCCCTTTTTTTCTTTTTTTCCTTCAATATATTTCATATTAGTTAGACTATTGAAAAATATATCATTCTGTTATTGCGAGGAGTGAAGCGACGAAGCAATCTCTAGTGTTTTGTCAAATACGAGATTGCCACGCTTCACTTCGTTACGCTCGCAATGACAAAAAATAATTATTTAATGCTCTCATCAATTTGAATATTGCCTGCT
>CAYJWS010000078.1:0-4604 GCA_964373925.1 uncultured Gammaproteobacteria bacterium | reverse complement strand
TAATTCATAATTCATAATTCTTTATTCTAATTCAATTTCTTCTCCAAAATTCTCTCTGTATCTATTCTTCACTTCATCCAGCGTAAACTCATGCGTCTGCGTTCCATATTTTTCTACTGTATATGCGGATACTGCCGCGCCTAGCTTTCCGCATGCTTCCCAAGAAAGACCGCTCACAATCCCTTTTATCAACCCGGCGCGATAGGCATCGCCTGCTCCAGTTGGATCTGAAACGTTTTTTGGCTTTGCCACGGGTATTTCGTATTTTTCTTTTTGTGACTCAATACATGAGCCTTTGTCGCCCAATGTAGTAATAACTATTTCACAACACCGCAAGATCTCATATTTTGATAATTTTATTTTTTCCAAAATAAAACTTATTTCGTAGTCATTGGCAATAAGCAGCCACGCGCCCATAATGCATTCCGAAAGCTCTTGTGGATTAAATGACGGCACTGCTTGCCCGGGGTCGAAAATGTAGGGTATATTATTTCTTTTGTAAAAACGCGAAAAATACACCATATCTTTTTTATTTCCCGGGGAAACAATCGCGAGCCGCGCGTCTTTCAAATCCTCAAGTAAAATATTTTCTGCCGGAGCTTTCATAGCACCCATAAAAAACCCTGTTATCTGATTGTCTGATTGATCGGTTGTAATGTATGCCATGGCCGTTGGCACATCTCCTTTTATAACAATTCTTGAAGTATCTATGTTTTTTAACTTGAGCCAATGTTTATATTTTTCAAAATCATTACCGGCTGTTGAAAAAATCACCGGCTCCTCTTGCAAGAGCGCGAGGTTATAAGCGATATTTCCGGCGGTTCCTCCAAAGTTATCTTGAATGGAATCAATGCCAAAAGCCACATTGAGATTATGGATTTTATCAGGCAAAATATAGTCCGAAAACTTCCCGGGGAAATTCATAATACGGTCATAGGCGAGTGACCCTGATACTAAAATTTTTTTCATAATTTATTTTCTCATCTTGAACCACTCCGCTGTTTTTTGCAACCCGTCTTTAAGCTGAACTTTCGGCTCCCACCCTAAAACTTTTTTTGCCAGCGAATAATCAAGGCAGCTTCGTTGTACTTCACCAGCCTTAGCCTTTACGTGAAGAATATCTCCGTCATAACCCGTGGATTCTTTAATATATTGAGCAATAGTATTCACGTCGGTTTCAATGCCCGTGGAGATATTGCAGGATCCTACAAATTCTTTCTCCAATGCTAAAATATTTGCCCTCGCTATATCTTCAACGTAGACATAATCTCGGGTTTGTTTCCCATCTCCATATATCGTGGAAGGTTTGTGATGTAGCATGTCATTGCAAAAAATTGCCACCACTCCCGCTTCACCTCGGTAATTCTGCTTTGGGCCATAGACATTAGAATAGCGCAAGGCAACATATTGTAATTGATGAACAGAATGATAATAATGGAGATAATGTTCTATGGTAAGTTTTGTGATGCCATACGGGGAAATAGGATTGGCTTGATATTGTTCATTTGTTGGAACACTGTCGGTATCACCATATATTGCTCCTCCGCTGGAGGAAAAAATAAACTTTTTGCATCCAACCCTATAGGCGGCTTCAATAATATTGAGCGAGCCCATTATGTTTTCTTGTGCGTCTAACACAGGATTGTCAACTGATTTTCGCACATCAACTTGAGCGGCTAAGTGAAAGACTACATCCGGACGTAATTTTTCAAAAATTTTATTTATTTCGTATTTTTCTACTATATCGTGTTTGAATAAATTTTCCTTAAGAAATTTTTTTCCTAAATTTTCTTCCCTGCCACTATACATGGCGTCAATTATAAAAACATCAATGCCCTTCTCTATGAGTGCATCAACAACATGCGATCCTATAAATCCTGCTCCTCCCGTGACAATAGCCTTCATATCTATTTATATCTCGCGGTGAAAATTTTTTTTCCTTGCTTTTTTCTATGTTTTCTTAAAGCAACTTTTTTCTTTTTATACATATGCGCTTGTTAAATTATTATCTTATTGTATCTTATCTCAAGAAATTTGTCGAGACTATACCATATCTACATGTCGCGTTAATTATTTTTTGTTATATTATTGAATTTGTAATACAAAAGCTTCGCGCTTTCTGTAACAAAAAAATACGCGCCGACAATACCGAGTGTCCATAGAATGTATGCTGTTTTTGGCTGGGCGAACTTAAATGTTACTTGTCCAAAATGCGTAAATGGAATTGCAATTGTTACTACAAATGCAATTACTGCAAGCACGATCATAATAGATGATGGCTTCTTGGAAAAAAGAAAAAACTTCTTCGTTCTTATGGAAAATAAAAACACAAGTTCGGTGAGAATGCTTCCGATAAACCAATTGGTCTGCAGGGCTTCCGGTGAAATTCTAACGAATATGGCAAAAAAAATAAAATCAAATGCCGTGCTTACAAGCCCCAATACGGTTGCCAAAAAAGCGATTTCTCGCACATTATACTTTTGAGGCTCTTTAATTTCATTCTCGTCAATCGTGTCCGTCGCAACCGCTATCATGGGGAAATCGGATAACAAGTTCACCAAAAGAATCTGCAGGGGAAGTATTGGCAAAAAATCAATCATCAATGAAGCAATGGCAACCGCGTAAAAATTGCCGAAGTTTGAAGCAAGCGTCGCTTTTATATATTTCAAAGTATTGGCAAACACCTCTCTCCCCTCTCGTATTCCGTCAACAATAACATTGAGGCTTTTTTTCATAAGAATGATGTCCGCGCTTTCGCGCGCTATGTCGGAAGCGCCATCCACAACCAATCCTACATCGGCTATTTTGAGCGCTGGAGCGTCGTTTATGCCCTCGCCCAAAAAACCAACGCTGTATTTTTCTTTCAAGATCTGAATTATCTTGTATTTTTGCCGCGGCGATACACGGGAAAAAACGCAATACCTATCCACCGCTTCGTGCTGTTTTCGAAATGACATTTTTTCAAATGCCTCCCCTAGCAACACCTTGCTCGATGTCGCAATAAGGCCGATTTTCTTCGCAACAGATCCCGCGACCTCTGGACTATCGCCCGTGAGAATTTTTATCTTCAGTCCAAGGCCTTCCGCTTTTTGTATAGCTTCTTTCGCTGTCTTCTTTAATGCATCCAAAAATGTAATAAATCCCAAAAACTCCATGCCGTTTTCTTCATGGATCAAATCCGTTGAAGCGCTATACAAAATATCTTTTTTAGCGACAGCAATAATTCTTTTTCCTTCTGTGCCCTCATCTACCACAAGCCGGTTAAACTGGAAAATTTCTTTTTCCGAGAGCGAACATAGCTTCATCACTTCTTCTGGCGCGCCTCGAACAATAAACGTATGCGTTGAATCTTTTAAAACAACCACGCCGTTTTTTCTTCGCATAGGATCAAAGGGGATCTCCTGCACTTGATTATAGTGTTTGGCCTGTGCCTTTTGTTTTTCATACAATGCCGCAGAAATCGCGATATCAAAAGCGTTATTGGAATCTTTTCGAGTGGTATCAAGCGAAGACGCTCCGATATACGCGTAAAGAAGCACCTCGTCGCGATCTTTCCCGTGGATATTTTCAATAACAAGATTGTTTTCCGTAAGTGTTCCTGTTTTATCGGTGCACAAAACCTGTATTCCGCCCAAGTCTTCTATGGCCGAAAGCCTTTTCACGATGACTCTATTTTTTGCGAGATTTCTCGCTCCGCGAGACAGCGAAAAGGTTGTCACCACGGGCAACGCCTCCGGAATTACGCTCACGGCAAGCGCGATGGAAAAAACTATAAGCTGCGAAATATTCGCGTTTTTTCCTTTTATAAAAATATTGATGATAAAAACTAAAGCGAGCGTCAAAAGAATCACTCGCAGAATAAAAGAGCTAAATTGCTTTATGCCTTTTTCAAATCCGCTTTTTCTTTTTGTGTCCGTCGCAAGATGGCTTATGTCGCCCAAGGTGGTGTTTGATCCGGTTGCCAATACCACGCATGTGGCCTTACCAGATACGCACGATGTTCCGGAAAATACGATATTTTTTGCCTGAAAAATTTCTTTCGCTTCTATGGCAAGCTCTTTTGGATCTTTTTGCACTGAAACAGACTCGCCGGTGAGAATAGACTCATCAACAAAAAAATTATAGCTCTCCAAGATACGAGCGTCCGAGCATATGATGTCGCCCTCCTCATAAATAATAATATCTCCGGAAACGACAAATTTGCTTTCAATATTTTTTTCTTTTCCCTCCCGCAACACGCGAGCGCGCGATACGATATATTTTTTAAGAAGTTTAACAGTTTCCTCGGATTTGAATTCCTGATAAAAACCAAAAATCGCGTTGATTGCGACAAATAACGCTATCATCAATGAGTCAATATATTCTCCAAAAATAAAAGCCAATGCTCCCGCAAAAATAAGCAGATACACAAAAGGAGAGACAAACTGCCTGCCCAAAACATGCCACCATAAGACTTCTTTCGCGCGGATTTCATTTAAACCATATTTTTTTATCCGCGAACGCGCTTCCTGCTCACTGAGCCCATGAAGCAGAGACACTTTGAAATTTTTGAGTATTTCGGTTTTATTTTTGTATGTATATTGAGAAAATTCCATGCCTCTATT
>CAYJWS010000077.1:0-4717 GCA_964373925.1 uncultured Gammaproteobacteria bacterium | reverse complement strand
TTCTAGCAACAAGTTACCTACCTTTATACCCATTGCGAGCCCGAGCGAAGCAATCTAAATTTTGATTTATTAAAACAAGATTGCTTTGCTACGCTTCGTTTCACTTGCAATGACGGAAAAATTTATTAGAAATTACCCGCCCGAGGCGGGTCGGCCTTGGGCCGAGAAATTACTGTAACATTTCCTTCACCATCTGCCTCACCCTATTTCCATCCGCGAGGGTACCCACCTCTTTCATCGCCGCCCCCATTGCCTTGCCAAAATCCCGTGGTCCTAACGCAAGTTTTGATATGGCTCCTTCAATAATTTTTTTAAGCTCTTCGTCTCCTATCTCTTGTGGCAGATATTTTTTAATAATTTCCAGCTCTGCTTTTTCTTTTGACACAAGATCCATCCTGTTTCCTCGCGTAAACATCTCAATGGAGTCTTCGTGCTTTTTCACCTCGTTTTTCAAGACTTTTATTTCATCTTCCGGCGCGAGCTTTTGGGGACGCTTTGCTATTTCGGCATTCTTTAAGCCGGTTTTTATGAGACGCAACGTCAAAACCTCAACCTCTTTTTTTTCCTTTTGAGCTTGAGTGAGATCGTGTTCAATTGTTTCGAGTATGGTATGAGACATGAGTATGAAATTTTTTGCAACTCAACAATGAAATGCTTTTCATTTTTCTATGTTCGTCTTTTTGTTGTAAAATCGTCTTCTTTAAGTCGGCCGATTTTTTTGAGATACTCGCGCTCGGAGTTTATTTCAAGCCTTCTCAACGTATCGTTTCTTCGCTTATTCTTGCTTTTTGGGCGCTCGTAGTAGCGGATCTTTCTTGACTGCAAAAGTATCCCGCTTTGCTGGATTTTCTTCTTAAACCTCCTCAATAAGCTCTCAAAGCTTTCCCCTTTCTTTCTCTTGGTTTCAGCCACAAATATACACCTCCTTAGGTGTTTATAATTATGAATTAATATAAAGCTATTATAAACAAAAATTTCTTATAATGCAAGTTTTACTGTAACACTTTTCTGTGGATAAGTCAAGAACAAAAAATTTAATAATCTTTTGGTCCTATAAGTCTTATATGTCTTATAGTCCTATAAGTTTATGGTTGCACAGGACAACGACTTTATTATTTTTTCCTCATCGCATTATGTATGCGCGAAAATAAAAAAGCAGACGATGGTTTGGTCTACTTTTTTGTTATCAACTATCTCCTAAAAACTATAAGCTAAAAGCTATAACCTAAAAGCCAACAACAACTATTTTCCCGAGAGTTTCTTTTTTATTTCGGCTGTTACTTTTTCATAATTAATGATTTCCTGCACTCCTGCCTCCATATCGCGCACAAGCACCGTGCCGTCCAATACTTCTTTCTGCCCGATGATAATCGCGTATTTTACCTTGAGGCGGTTCGCGTTCTCAAGCTGGGCCTTAAGGCTGTCCTTGGAAAAATTTTCATACGCAAGCACGCCCTCGTTTCGCAGTGTTTCAAAAAGCTTCATGGCGCGCACCTTTGCCTGCTGGCCTATTTGCGCTACAAAAATATCAGGAATTTTTTTCTCTTTAAATCTAACTTCTTGGCTTTTCATGTGAAGCATCACGCGCTCAATGCCAAAGGCAAATCCCGATGCCGGAGTAGGCTCTCCTCCAAGCGTTTCAATAAGCTGGTCATACCTTCCACCGGAGCCCATGGCAATCTGCCCCGAGTCTCCTTTTTGCGCCATCCAAATCTCAAATACCGTCCGGGAGTAATAATCAAGGCCGCGCACAAGGTGCGGATTGAGAACATACGAAATTTCAAGCGCATCTAAAAACTCAAGCACTCCCATAAAATGGGTTTTGCACTCGTCATCAATCCAGTCCAAGATCTGCGGAGCATCCTGCTTAAGCGCGACACACCCTTCCACCTTGCAGTCAAGAAGCCGTAATGGATTTTTTACGAGCCTTTTCTTGCAGTCGGAGCAAAGAAACCTTCTTTTCGTTTTATAATAGGAAATAAGCTCTTTTTTAAATTCACCTCGGCATGTTTCGCATCCAATGCTGTTTATCTGAATAGTGAGAGCGTCGCTTTTAAATCCTATTTCCTGGCAGATGTTATAGGCAATCAAAATGAGCTGTGCATCAACAACCGGCCCTCCTCCGCCCAGCACTTCAAAACCGAATTGGTGGAACTGGCGGTATCTTCCCGCCTGCGGATTTTCTCGCCTAAACATCGGCTCTTCATAATAGAGCTTTACGGGCTGGGGCATATTGAGCATCCCATGCTCGATAAAAGCGCGCACAATGGGCGCGGTTCCTTCCGGCCGAAGGCTTACATTGTCTCCGCCCTGGTCGGTAAAACTGTACATCTGCTTTGACACCACATCGGTTTCTTTCCCTACCGTGCGCACGAATAAACTCGTCTCCTCCAAGATAGGCGTTTCAATTTTTAAAAATCCATATTGGCTTGCTATTTTCTCAACGACTTTTGAAATATACTGCCAATACTTCTGCTCTTCGGGCAAAATGTCCTTAAAACCCTTAAGGAGCTGGTTGACTTTTTTTATAGGCTTTATCAGGAGCTCCTGGGATTTTTGGTATTGGGTTGATTTTTCTTCTTTTTTTCTTCGTGGCATAAAATAAAATTAAAAATCAAAATTTAAAAATAAAAAAGTTAATATAAATAAATTTCCTTTATTTTTTAATTTTAATTTTTAAACTTTTAATTTCTAAAGCCCATATTTTGGATTCTCAAGATACAATTGGATCTTATCCAGTGGCCATCCGCGAAAAAACACGCGACCGACGATATTTTTCCTATTCACCGGGCCAAAAACCCTTGAGTCAAGGCTTTCAGAGCGGTTATCCCCCATAAGAAAATATTCATCCTTATCGATTTTTTGCGTTACATTGCCGATATTCTCTATCTCTTCTGGTAAATAGCTCTCATGTATTGCTTCGCCCTCCGTATTTTGGCTGTTATATATGTAAACTTTGTTGTTTCGTATGATAACGGTCTCGCCCGGAAGCCCGATTACTCTTTTAATGAAAAATTCCCGCGGATCCTTGGGGTAACGAAACACAACGACATCTCCTCTTTGAATATCGCGGAAACGATAAGAGATTTGATCGACAATAAGATATTCATGATCAAGAAAATTCGGCTCCATGGAAGCTCCCTTCACATAAAAGGGCTGTATGAGAAAATACCGGATAGGAACAATAATCGCGAGCGAAATTATTATAACCTTGACGATTTCCCACAAAAACAAGAGCGCTTCCTTAAAGAGGGAAGCCGGCGGCGACTCAAGGTCTTCAAACGCGCTGTCGTCTTTTTTGACTTTTTGATTTTTTTTTCTGGAAAAATTCATAAATGAAAAAAGTTGGAAAATTTGGAAATTACCCGCCCGTCGTTCGAGACCCTGAGGGGTCCCCACTCGGCCCTGAGCTCGTGGCCGAAGGGTCAGACCCTGAACGGGAGGCGGGTCGGCCTTGGGCCGAGAAATTGGTAATTAGAAATTCCTACTATATTCTATCCGGAAAATCCGAAATTATTCCATGTACGCCGATTGATTTAAGCCACTCAATGTCATCCACATCGTTAATAGTGCATACGTTGATTTTAAGATCCCACTGCCTTGCCTCTTCAACGGCGGATACGATAAATCTTCTTGGAATACTTTTTAAACGAAACGTAAGCGCCTCTGCCTGTGTTTCAAGTCCAAGCTTTATGGCTGTTTTCAGGGATGACGGCCGAGTCAAGAAAAGAAGCGCAATTCTCAAATCTTTATTAATCGCCTTGAGTTTTAAAAGTTCAAAATGCAGATAGGAAGAGAAAAGGACATCGCCCTCCATTCCATATTTTCTTATCGCCTCTACAAGATCTTTAACCAGACCCCTTTCTTTAATCTCAATATTGATCTGGCATTTGCCCTTAAGAAGAGATAGCACGTCCAAAAGGCTTGGGATCTCCTCGCCTCCGATAGTAAAACGCTTAAGTTCATGAAACGTATATTTTCTCAGCCTCCCGGTTCCGTTCGTAAGCCGCCTAAGCATAAAATCATGGAATGTGACAATATGGCGATCCCTGGTTCTGCGCACATCTATTTCAATCATATCAGCACCCAAGCTTACGGCCTTGCTGAATGCCTTTATGGTATTTTCTGGTTCATATCCGCTCGCACCGCGATGCGCTATGCGTAAAACTTTATTCATGAAATTGTATTTTTATTTCGAATCAAATGGGTATAAACCCTAAAACACGCTCTGCATTCTTTTTCCAAATCCGCCAGCTGGCGGAGGAGAATTAAACCAACTCGTCCTCCGTAGTCCCCCGATAGCTATCGGGGGACGAAGGAGGATTAAAAACCGCGAGATGCAAATATGGGCAGCATAGGAATTGAACCTATGACCTCGTCCCGAAAACTTTCGGGACGCGCTCTAACTTCACCCCACACCTTTTGGATGGTGGATGCACCTGGACTCGAACCAGGGACCTTTCCGATGTGAACGGAACGCTCTAACCAACTGAGCTATGCATCCAAAAAGTGTGGGGCACGCTGCCTGTCCCGCTGCATAACGGGAAGCTAGCTACCCAAGGGTATGGAGCAATGTTTCTAGAACCCTAAAAACAACGCGGATAACTGCCTAATAGTTTATTTTAAAGTAAAGAATAAAAATGCCGTTCACGCATCCAAAAAATATTCTTAAATAAAGAATAACAAAAAAACAATAAATAATCAAGTTCGCTTGATT
>CAYJWS010000076.1:0-4918 GCA_964373925.1 uncultured Gammaproteobacteria bacterium | reverse complement strand
AAAATTTATGTTATATAGAAATATTATCATACTAAAGAAAATATTTCAAGTCTGTTATAAAAACCCGAGCTAATGAGGCTCGGGTATGAGCGAGGAGGATAGGATTATTAACAACTATCATTTTATGATTTTGGACTAATAAGGAACAAATTTTCCCTTCTTCTCGTCCCATAAGTAGTGATATTTTAATACCTTGAATTCTTCAGGAATAGCATCCATGGGCAAGATAGTAAGGGGGTTATGCGAATTTTGTATGTGCGTTGACGATTTGCATGATTGAAATTTTCTTGGTTCAATCTCCCATTTAGTAACCCTGTACATATGACTGTCTATGCTATTAGGGTCAGGCACTTTTCTTTTTATTATTATATGCTTGCCATCATTGCTAACTTTTTCACCTCCTTCGGCCAGCTCTCGATCCATATCCAGATTGAGATCTTTGAGTTTTTCTTTTAATGGCTTTTCTTTTAGCGCTTGCAGAGTTTTACTGCCTAAATAAAGTATAGAAAGCGGGCCGAGAAAAAAACCACAAAAAAGAAATTTCAAAAAATCTAAATCGCCGCCATCATAACCGTATTTAACTTCTACTAATTTGGCCATGATAATTTCACCTGTTTCTACCTATATTCTACGGTGACTTCGGTAGAATATGCCTTATTGCATCCACTGTGATCTCGATGGACGATTTTGATATGGTTGCCATTGGGCATGCCGACCCTAATCCATTCTCTTGCCGTTTCATTATCTGAGCAAAACACTTCGGATCGTTTTTCAATACGAGCTGTGTCCTCTTGAATTTTCGCGAGTGTAATCTGTGTACGAGCGCGTACACACTCTGTATCATGGGAAATACGCGCAATCTTGATATCACGGTCAGCTTTAATACCTGTTGCGCTAATATCCCGATTAGCTTGAATCCTAGCTAACTCGATGGATTCATGGGTGCGAAGACGCTGGATTTCGCGTATAGTAAAAAGAGTTTCCATGGGTAGAGATTTTGCGGCAACAGCGAGAGGAAGATTCATATCATCGGGATTCATAAGTCTAAGATTATGACCAGGCATAAACTTTACAGGAAGCAGATGTTCGAAATCATTCACAATAGTTTACCTCCTTAAGTTGTGTTGATGTAAAAGAGCTATTTTGCTTGTTATTAATTTAGCATGTTTTTAACAATAAGTCAATAATTGTTGGAATTTTTTTGCATTATTTATAAATTATAGTCAAAAAAATTATAGTCAAAAAGTAATACTAAACTAGTAATTTCAAACATTTTTAAGTACGCTTCCCAACAAAGACTTATTTCCGCGAAAAAATTCATTAATCGCAAGTATTTTTTTGCCTTCAAGCTGTACCGATCCCACCTCGATGGCGTCTACGCCGCACTGTATAAATATTTTATTCTGTATGGAAAAAACTTTTCCAGCAATATTTGCACCTTCTTTTATTTCAATTACGCCGTTAAGCAAGATAAACTTTAGACGTTTGCCGTTCCAATATGAATAGATTCCCGGCCATGGGGTAAGCGCGCGGTATTGAAGATATATTTTTTTCGCCGGATCGCTCCAGTGTATCTCTCCATCTTCTTTTTTTATAATTTGCGTGTATGTTGCCTTCTCATGCTCTTGCGCTATAGGAATTATTTTTTGAGAAATATATTGTGGGATGGTTTTTATGAGGAGTTGAGCGCCTTTTTCGGAAAGCCTATGCAAGAGGCTTTGAGCCATTTCATCATCTTGTATCTTTATCCTCTCTTGCGCGAGTATAGGGCCGCTGTCCATTCTTGCATCTAAAAGCATAATACTCACTCCCGACATGTCATCGCCATTGAGTATCGCTCCCTGCACTGGAGACGGCCCTCGGTATTTCGGGAGAAGCGAGGGGTGTATATTGATAATTCCCATTGGAAACAATTCAAGGATTTTTTGAGGCAGTATTCTTCCAAAAGAAAATATTACTCCCATGTCGGGGGAGTATTTTTTTATTTCTTGCGCAAGGATATCAATTTTTTTTGTGTCTATGACGGGAATACTGTGATTGATCGCAAGTTTTTTTATAGGCGTCTGAATAATTGCTTTTTTTCTTCCTTGAGGCTTATCTTCTTGCGTTACCACGGCTGCCATATTACAATTTTTTATGAGGGCAAGAAGGGTTGATTGGGCATAGCTTGGGGATCCAAAAAAAATAATTTTTATGTTATTTTTCTCCATCATATTGTTTAAGATATTCCTTTCCGGATGTTATTTTTTTTGCCTTGTCTATAAAAAGCACTCCATTGATATGATCAACCTCATGAAGAATAACTCGCGCAAAAAGGCCCTCGGCTTCAAATTCTATCCTATTTCCCTCTCTGTTGAGAGCAGATACTTTTACCGCGCGTGATCTTTTTACAAGTCCAAAAATTTTCGGAATGCTCAAACACCCTTCTTCCGAAATTTCTTTTTTCCAAGATTCAGAGAGTATCTCCGGATTAATAAGCGGCAGAACGCCTTCTTTTGTCTGCACTGCAATAAGGCGTATATTTTTTCCTATTTGCGCCGCGGCAAGCCCGATTCCTTTATTCGTTACCATAGTTTCGATCATACTATCAATAATATCGCTGTACGCCTTTGGATTATAATCTTTTATAACACTTGAAACCGCGCGTAAAATTTTTGAGGGATACAATGTTAATGGCAATGTGGGCATAATATAATAGTATATTATTTTTTTTAAAAAATTTCAAGGTTTAGTCAATTTGGACAGGATCAACATCCACAAGAAAATGTTCGGGCATTTCCCTTATGATTTTTTCCAAGTCGTCTTTGGGCTTATGTATGCGCACAAGGAGATACCTTCTGTGTCGCGCGCGAACATACGAATGATACGGTTTCAGGGGGCCTATAACCTCATAGTTATAAGAATTTTCTTTGATTACAGCAAGAATTTTTTTTGCCAAGGCGTCTAATTGTTTTTCCGCAACCGCCTCTGACGCGTCTTGTGAAATTATTTTTATAAATTTGCTAAAAGGCGGATAATGAAATTTTTTCCTTTCCAAGAGCTCCTTTTTATAAAATGCTTCAAACGAGTCTTTTACTGAAAGTATAATTGCCGCGTTATTGGGATTATGGGTTTGTATAATGGATTTTTCCCCCAATGATTTTACATACTGTATTATTTGAAATGTTTTTTCGTGGGATACGTAATGCGGAATAGATAAAAAAGTGTCCGCCGAAACAATCGCGGATATGGCGACAGAATAATTAATTGGAAGCTCGCTAGCCAGGATATTTGTAGCGATAAGTATCTGGATTTTTTTAGCAATAAATTTTTTTATGATTTCTTGTATCTGGCTGTTGGGAACATCGCTGTCCATGCGCTCGCAGGCTTTGGAGGGAACTATGCGTTGAACTTCTTGGAGTACTTTTTGGGTGCCGTATCCGACTATTACAAATTTGGGATTTTTGCATTGTGGACAGAGAAGCTCAAGTTGTTTGGATTTTTTGCAATTTTTGCATATCAAAAGTGCCGACGGGTATGTATGGTAAGAATAGGGGATGGAGCAGTGTTCGCACGCTGGTATAAAACCGCAGTCGGGGCAATGGACAAAAGAAGCGAATCCCTTGCTGTTGACTATGAGTATCGCCTGATCTTTCAGTTGCTTCAATTCGTTCTGCAACTTTGAGCTGATGATGGAATATTGCTTATACTTTTTTTCATTTCTCATATCAAAAAGCAGTGTTTTCGTTTTATGTTTTTGGTATTCCAGCGCAAACCCCTTGAATATCTTTGAATATGTTGCGACTGACGGCGCAAGGCTTTGAAGTATAACGTCGGAGCGAGTAAGCTCGGATATTTTAAGAGCGACATCGCGCGCGTGATAACGCGGATTTTGGTCCCACTGTTTATAGCTCATATCTTCTTCGTTGCAAATAATAATGAGGCCGAGATTGGAATAGGGGAAAAATACGGATTTTCTCGTTCCAATAACAATTTTGACTTTATTGTAAAAAATTTTCCTCCAATTGCCGTAGATTTTCGCGGGCGATATCGCGCTTGTCGCGGCAATAAAAATATCACTTGAAAAATGTTTTTTAATCTCCGAAGCCATTTGTGCCACCGATGAAATTTCCGGTAAAAGTATAAGCACTTGTTTGTCTCGCAGAATATATGCATTTATTTCGTTCGAGAGCCTGCGCAAATCAAGGTTTCCTATGAAAATTTTTTTATTTTGCTTAACGTTGGCGGATTCCGCAATAAAAGATGTTTGCATTTGTTCTTTTCCTTGTTTGGGAATCTTCGGAAGTATTGCTTTAAAAACAGACGAGGGCGACTGAAAATAATATTGCGCCATCCAAAAAGCAAGTTCAATTTGATATGGCATAAGTAGTTTTTCTCCATAGATTGAAATAATATCTTTTGCGTGCGGAATTTTTTTTGAAGCGATGTTTTTTATCGCAGTGACAATGCCATCAATGTTTTTTTTGCCAAATGGCATTGTAACCCGATCGCCTATGGATATGGTATCGCGCAGCGCTTCCGGAATAGAATAATCAAAAACCCCCAATCTCTTGGGCAATCGTAATATTGGCGCAATTTCTGCGTATTTTTTATTATTCATAAGCACATTATACCATTAAAAATAAAAGAAAACTCCCGAAGCATAGTTCGGGAGTTGAGGGTTTTTATAGAGTATATTTTTTGGCTCCACAATAATTATAGCACTTAGGCCTATGTGACCTAACGGTCAAATATGCCGCTATAAACCGCGGTAGAGCAAAATTATGTGAGGCACACCTCAAAGCCTCTAAAACGATACCTACGGGTATTAAAAAAGAACTATTATTATGATAGCATATTCAATAAAAAATGTCAAGTTTTAGGGGCTCTATAATAAATAGTGTGGTGTATAACTCAAAAGTAGTGGTAATCTTAGCTT
>CAYJWS010000075.1:0-4961 GCA_964373925.1 uncultured Gammaproteobacteria bacterium | reverse complement strand
ATGGAACTTGCCAGGTGGTGGTTTAAAAAATAGCGAATCACCATGGGACGGTTTGAAGAGAGAGATCAAAGAAGAAACTGGTTTAGAGGTTGAAATTTTAAAATTAACAGGAGTTTACAGCAAGCCGGATAAAAATGAGGTTGTACTCTCGTTTATCTGCAAACCCATAGAAGGCGAAATCACCCTTAACGATGAAGCTGACAAGATTGAATATTTTAAAATTGATAAAATCCCACAAAACACATCACCCAAACAAGTTGAAAGAATCAATGACGCTCGTCAAAATCCAGACAAAGTGATTTTTAAAGTCCAGACGGGGAAATCATCGATTGAGCTGATTAAGGAAAAAAGATTATAAATTCTTTACTATGGCAAATGATAACGTCATTTTACGATTTTCAGAAGTGAGCTTTGAATACGAACACGATAAAAAACTTTTAGACGAGGTGAGTTTTTCGGTGCGTACGGGAAGCCGCGTTACCCTTATGGGGCAGAATGGGGCCGGCAAAAGCTCGCTGTTCAAGCTTATTACCGGAGAACTCGCGCCCACAAGCGGAAAAATATTTAGAACTCCAGCCAATGCCACCATTGCCATCGCGCGTCAGGTAATGCCCAAAGAATTATCAAATCTCTCCATTCAAGAATACTTCGCCACCGCGTTTGAAGAAAAAAAATATAATCGTGACAAGCTTATTGGCGATGTTTTTGAAATCGTTCATCTTGACCTGCCGTTTGATAAAAAAATAAAAGAATTTTCCGGGGGACAGCAGGCGCGCTTGCTTTTGGCGCATGCGCTTATTCAAAATCCCGATATTCTCTTGCTTGACGAGCCAACGAACAACCTGGACCAGTACGGCATTGAGCATCTCACGGGATTTTTAATGATGTACGAAAAAACATGCCTGGTTATTTCTCATGACTCGGATTTTCTCAATGCCTTTTCAGATTCCGTGCTGTATCTGGATGTGTTCACTCGCAAGGTGGAGCAGTATATTGGAAATTACAGCGATGTGGTGGAGGGAATAAAGAATCGGATAGAGCGTGAAAATCTGCAAAACGCGCGAATGCAGACGCAGATCAAGGAAAAACGCGCGCAGGCCGAGGTCTTCGCGCACAAGGGCGGAAAGCTTCGCTCCGTTGCCAAACGCATGCGCGATGTCGCGGAAAAAGCAGAAGAAAATATTGTTGAGGTGAGAAAAGAAGATAAAACCATCCGCGACTTTACCATACCCGCTCAAGAATTTCCTCCCTATTTTGACGGAAAAATTATCCAGTTCACTTCAACGGTAGCTATTAAAAATAATAAAGCGGTAAAGAAAAAAAGCAATATTGTGGTTCGCAAGGATACGCATCTTCTTATCGCAGGCCCCAATGGCATTGGCAAAAGCACGCTTCTAGAAAAACTCGCGTCTCGCGCAACCGACAATTTCACTATTGCCCAAGATGTCGTTATCGGATATTATAAGCAGGATTTTAGCAACTTGGACTTTGACCAAAAAGCCTTTGACGCGCTCAAATCCGTTATGCCAAAATATGACGAACACGTTTTGCGCTCCTCTGCCGCGGGATTTTTGCTTGATGGAAAGCTCCTTGCGAGTCCCATCAAAGCATTGTCCGAAGGCCAAAAAGGCTTGTTGTCTTTTTGCTCTCTCGCGCTTCTGCGCCCGGGGCTTCTCATCTTAGA
Source organism: uncultured Gammaproteobacteria bacterium (assembly GCA_964373925.1). Lineage (GTDB taxonomy): Bacteria > Patescibacteriota > Patescibacteriia > Buchananbacterales > GWA2-38-13 > CAYJWS01. The sequence continues at coordinate 3,277 of CAYJWS010000075.1, read as the reverse complement.
CGAACCAACAAATCATATCAACTTCCGGCATCTGCCAATTATCGCAAAGGCTTTAGACGAATACAAGGGAGCTATGGTTATAGTGTCCCATCTTCCGGACTTCCTTTCAAAAATTAGAATAGATGAAACTATTGATTTAAGCTCTTAGGTCTTGGATTCTTAAATTCATTGAAAAAAATAATAAAATTTGATATTATTATTTTTAAGCATGGGGCATATAGATGATATCAGGGTTTTGGAAGCGACGCAAAGCATCGGCTAAAATTTAAAAATATATACGCGAAAAATAACTAGAACCTATCTCAAAAATACTATTTTTCTCTATTTTTGTCATCCTCGCCCCGTATCAATGTACGGGGTAAACTCCAGCGGGGATCCAAAAAGTTGGCTTATATTAGCGAAACTGGATTCCCCCGCCAGCTGGCGGGGGAATGACAGTTGAAATTATTTTTGAGATAGCTTCTAAACATTAATTGCAACTCAATGAACAAAAAATCAAAAAATAAACTTATCTGGGGGGTGATTGTTATTGCTATTATAGGAATCTTTTCTTACGCAATGTACCAAAACAGCATTCCTGGAAAATACGACGATTTTGCCAAATGCCTCAAGGATAAAGGCGCTACTTTCTATGGCGCGTTTTGGTGCCCCCACTGCCAAAAACAAAAAAGCGTTTTTGGCAAATCAAAAAAATATCTGCCCTACGTTGAATGTTCAACCGCGGATGGGCGAGGACAAGTGCCCCAGTGCAACGATAAAAATATCACGTCATATCCAACATGGATTTTCGCTGACTCATCTCAAGAGACGGGCGAGCTTTCCTTGGAAACGCTTACGGAAAAAACTGGGTGCGCACAACCAAAATAAACTATGCCTTTTAACATTTTCATATTCAATAAGACGCTTTCTTTGCTTACGTTCGCTGGGCAAATTTTTGTCGCTGTAATAATTATTTTTTTAATAAAGTATAAAGATAAAAAAATCATCCCGGCGCACTTGCAATTTCTCGCAAAGCATTCAATAGTACTTTCATTTTTTATTGCGCTGATATCAACTACTGGAAGCTTGTTATATTCCGAAGTATTGGGTTTTCAACCCTGCGTTTTATGCTGGTATCAAAGAATTTTTATCTATCCGCAGGCTATGCTCCTCGGGCTCGCCCTCTGGAAAAAAGATCGGGGTATAGCTCCATACAGCATTGCGCTCGCTTTGATAAGCGGCGCCATAGGCATATACCATTACTATGGGCAGATGTTTAATCCTTCCGCCTTGCCATGCGCGGTTATCGGCCTCACTCCCGCCTGCTCGCAAAGGTTTATCGTTGAGTTTGGCTATATTACTATTCCCATGATGTCAATAACGGCCTCTGTAATGATCGTCGTCTTAATGCTCACACATAAATGGCGTAACGCTGAAAGGGCGGAATAAATATCAAAAAGATATGAATAAAAAAACCGCCATTATAATAGGAGCTGGCCCCGCGGGGCTTACGGCGGCGTATGAATTGTTGAAAAATACTGATATTAAGCCTATTATTTTTGAAATGGATTCTGACGTTGGCGGGCTAGCAAAAACCGTGGACTATAAAGGGAATAAAATGGATATTGGAGGACATCGTTTTTTTTCTAAATCAGATATAATAATTGATTGGTGGTTGAATATTCTTCCCCTCCAATCCAAAAAAAAAGGTGAAGAAGAAATATCATATCAAGGCAAAACAAAAAAAATAAATACGCCTAACAACATATATCATGACACGAATGATAACATCATGCTTCTGCGAAAGAGAAAATCAAGAATATATTTTCTTAATAAGTTCTTTCCCTATCCCCTCAAACTCAATTGGCACACATTGCGGCAGTTGGGTTTTTTTACTTCAATAAAAATATTTTTAAGCTTTATAAAAAGCAAATTGCTCCCAAGAAAAGAAAAAAATCTTGAAGATTTTTTTATTAATAGATTTGGAGAAACTCTCTATAACTCATTTTTTAAATCATATACGGAAAAAGTATGGGGAATCCCTTGCTCACAGTTAAGCGCAGAATGGGGACGGCAAAGGATTAAAGAATTAGACATTGGTAAAGCTATTTTGCATCAGATAAAAAAAATATTTTTGAAAAAACAAAATTTTCGCCAAAAAAAAATTGAAACATCCCTCATTGAAAAATTCCTTTATCCAAAATACGGCCCAGGCCATATGTGGAAAGAAGTGGAAAAAAATATAAAAAGTCAAGGCGGAGAAATATTCCTTAAACATAAGATAGTAGGAATTGATTTAAAAAAAAATAAAATTTCCAGTATAGATATTTTAGATATTGAAACGCGGGAAAACAAAAAAATTTCTGGAGATTATTTTATTTCAACAATGCCAGTAAAAGAACTCATATCTGCTATCAATTCTCCAATACCCGATGAAGTAAGATATATTGGAAGTAAACTAACATATAGAAATTTTATAACCATAGGAATTCTTCTAAAATCATCGTCACAGCATCTTGATGACAACTGGCTCTATATCCAAGATAAGGATGTTAAGGTAGGAAGGATTCAAATATTTAATAACTGGAGTCCATATCTTGTAAAAGAGAAGAATACCTTGTGGATTGGTCTAGAATACTTTTGTAATGAAGGGGATGCATTATGGAAAATGACAGATGATGAACTTGAAAATTTGGCAATATACGAACTTGAAAAAATAACATTGGCCAATAAAAAAGATGTGCTTGATTCACATGTTGTGCGAGTACGATACGCATATCCTTCATATTCAGGATCATATAAAAATTTTAATATTTTAAAAAATTATATTGACGGTTTTGAGAACCTTTTTCTCATTGGCAGAAATGGAATGCATAAATACAATAATCAAGACCATTCCATGCTCACTGCTATGGCCGCAGTTGAGAATATCAAAAATAATATAACCTCAAAAGATAATATCTGGGCAGTCAACACAGAAGAAGATTATCACGAAAAAAAATCTAATAACTCCTAATAATCGTCTAGTACGTAAACAAAATAATTTTCTACTCCACTCTTACCTAGCTCTTTATTAAATCCGTAAGATTTTTTGTATCTTCCAAAAATTTTTGTTTCTAATAATAATCTATTTAATGATTCCCTACTATACATAAAGGTTCTTTGTCGCTCTTTTTTTTGTAAAAATTACCTGAGATTGCCATGGTCGCATTTACCAATTCGTACGAATTGGTAAATGCGGTCGATCAATGACGATTCGTGATTCGTGAAAATTCGTTCGTCAATTCGTGAAAATTCG
>CAYJWS010000074.1:0-5106 GCA_964373925.1 uncultured Gammaproteobacteria bacterium | reverse complement strand
GTAGAAAAACTGTCATCCCGCACCCCCGAAAGCTTTCGGGGGATCTAAAAGAATGAAATATTTTAATCTACTGGATTCCCCCGAAGCTTCGTGGGGATGACAATTTTACTTTTTCTACAGTCTCAAATTCCAATTTTTGAAACAATTGTTTTGGTCATTGAAAATTGAAATGTTGTAATTTTTTTGTTATTTGGTACTTGAGATTTGGGATTTAAGATCTTTTCTTTACTCAAGATATTTTTTAATCTTCGCCACAACCTCCGAGGGCATAAAGTGGGCCTTAATAAGATAATCCACTGCCCCAAGATCCAATCCCTTTTTAACCTCGTTTCTTTGGCTCAAATTCGTAAGCAAAACAACCGGAATATCTTTTGCCTTTGAATCTTTCTTGAGCTGGGCAAGCACCTGATACCCGTCAAGCTTGGGTAAAAGAATATCAAGGAGTATAAGCGAAGGACTCTTCTCCTTGGCGAGCTTAAGCCCCTTCATGCCATCGGTTGCCAAAACTACCTTATATCCTTCCAGCGTAAGCTTAGTCGCATAGAGCTCCGCCAAGAATTCATCATCCTCCACAAGCAATATTGTATTTTTTTTCATTGTCATAGTATTAGTATTATAGTATACAATTAACTGTTAATTTTTGACAAATAGGGAGTTTTGCCGGCTGTCAATCACATACTAGACTTGAGTCACCCGAAAAACTTCTTCAAGCGCCGTTACCCCCCCAAGCGCCTTGAGAATGCCGTCTTGGCGCAGTGTTATGAAATTCTGATTTTTTAATTCCTCCACCACTTCGCTTATTTTATATCCGGTAACTACAAGCTCTTGAAGCTTGTCGGTAAACTGGATAATCTCCACAATCGCGACTCTCCCGCGATATCCAGAACCCCCGCAAAAAGAACACCCCTGGCTCTTATAAAATGCCGGCTTTTTATATTTTACGTCTTCAATAAAAACCTTTGGGATTTTTTCAATTTCTTTTTTTATGCTCTCTAAAAGGTCGGCTGGAATTGTGACTTCTTTTTTGCACTTCGGACAGCTCCTCCTCGCGAGCCTTTGCGCGAGCACCATATTCAAGGTTGAGGCGAGAAGGAACGGCGCGGCCTTCATGTCAATGAGGCGAGACACTGCGCCAATGGAGTCATTGGTGTGAAGCGTTGATAAAACCATGTGTCCGGTCAAGCTCGCGTGCACGACGAGCTCCGCCGATTCTTCGTCGCGGATTTCACCTAACATGATAATATTAGGATCCTGGCGCAATATGCTTCGAAGCCCCGAGGCAAAGGTAAAGCCTACTTCCGGGTTTATCTGCGATTGGTTTATTCCATTCACGTAATACTCAACCGGATCTTCAAGGGTAATTATGTTGATTCCCTCGCTATTAAGCATAGTGAGTATGGTGTAGAGTGTCGAGGTTTTTCCAGATCCCGTGGGACCGGTTATCAATGTCATGCCGTGAGACTTTTTAATCCCTTCTTCTATAATTTGTATATGAAGCTTGTTGAACCCAAGATCGGCGAGCGACGGTATTTTTTCCTGCGACTGCAGTATTCTCATCACGACTTTTTCGCCATCGTACAGCGGGAGTGTTGATATGCGAAAATCAACATCTCTCCCTTCAATATTAAGCCTGATTCTTCCATCTTGGGGCTTTCTCGTCTCGTCAAGCTTAAGGTTGGACATAACCTTTATCCTTGAGATGATGGATGAATGGATATATCGAGGCAAGATAAGCGAAGTATGAAGCACTCCGTCAATTCTGTACCGTACGCGGGATTCCTTTATGGTCGGCTCGATATGTATGTCCGATGCCCTGCCGTCAACGGCATGGCGTATAATGACCAAGACAATTTTTGATACCGGTGCGCTCTGGATATTCGCCTCGTTGTCTTCTTTTTCTTTAACAACTATTTTTTCCGCCTCGTTCGCAACACTATCAAGCCCGGCAAGCGCCTCCTCCGCCTCTTCGCTTAATACTTCATACTGTTTAAGCGCTTTCTTAAATCCTTCGCTGGAAACGATAAAATACTGAAGCTCCAAATTTTCTTCCTTAGCCAAAAATTCTATAGCTTCAATCGCCTTGAAATTCTGCGGATCTACCATGGCGATTTTTACGGCATTTCCGTCCCTGTCAAACGCTATGATGCCATAATTTTCAGAAACTTTCCTAGGAATGATTTTTAAGAACTCCCTTGGAATATTCACGTTCGCCAAGTTAATGTAAGGAATATTCAAAAGCTCTCCCTTGACTTGGGCGAGTTTTTCTTCATTTATATATCCTCCAATCAGAGCGGAATCTTCAATGCTGCGATCAGATTGCGCGGATTCTTCAACAAGAGCGCGATACTGCTCCTGCGTTATCATTCCTTTTTCAAAAAAGGCTTGCGCTAATTTGTTTTGGTCTTTGAACATGGTGTTAGCTTTATTTCAGCCATAGGCTGATCAGCCTTGGGCTGAAGCTTCGTTAGCTTTTTTGGCTTTCTAATTACGAAATGCGTTTTTTATCTCATTGGCCATCTTTTTGTCATCCCGAAAATTTTCGGGACCCCTGACTACCGGTCATCGCGAGTCCCGATATTCATCGGGATAAACTCCATGAAACGTAGTGTGGCGATCTACCTTAGATTGCTTCGTCGCAGAGCTCCTCGCAATGACCAAAAAGGAAGTTAATGAAGCTTTTTTATACTATTTCGATCCTTCGCTCATATTTGGGTCTTGTGTTTGGCTATTTTGATTATTGCCCTGCTGGGTATTTTGAGATGGGATGTTTTGAGACGGCGGGTTTGTAGGTTCGTCTGAAGTGGAAAAAATTTCTTCCGGGTTGTAAAATGGATTTTCTTTTCCCGTCTTTCCGCTCTCCACCGGGAGTGGGACAAATGACTTAAGCTTGAGCTTTTCAATCTTTCGAAAAATATCTCCGTATCCGAAAATCTTTGGAATTTTTGGCAAGGAGGTCTTCGTAATTTCTCCAAAAGGATTAAGAAGCTGTGACGCGCTCACGTCAGAATTAATAACTCCGCTGTTATAATAGAGAAAAAAGGCAAAAACTCCAAAAAAAACTAAAGCGAAAAGGATTTTTATACCTCGCTTGCTTTTGTGTCTGTATGAAATTGTGCCAAATCCGGGCATAATTGGAAATGTATCTCTATTCTCCCCCTCACCCCCGCCCTCTCCCCAGAGGGGAGAGGGGGAAATATTTAGCCAGCCCTCTCTCGCCAAGGGAGAGGGAGGAGAGATAGAATTAATTAAAAAACAAGATAATATGTTCGCATATTGATAAAGAAAGGGCCCTCCTGCACAGAGCCAAAACGAATATCAAAAATGTCAAAAATTCTCATATTTTTTTCAATATCAGAAAGAAATTTTTTAAAATTTTCATAATTGCCGCCAGTAATGGAAAAAGAAAGATTCAACTCTTTTATCCTGCCTTCGGAAATTTCGGCGATAGTAGACTTGCCCACTGGCAAATTTTGCGCGTTGCCTCTTCCTTCGCCGAGTGTATTGTTTTCGTCATCGGGATTCTCTCTTGATCTGTTTCTTTGTAAATCGATAGGCACGATATCAAGTGAGTCAAGGATAAAATTATTTTCCTCCGCGATCTTTTGCATCTGGACAAAAAGCCCGGGGAAGTCCTCTTCTCTCGGAAGGATGCGCGTAAGATCATCAAGCTTATCTTGAGTAAAAGTCTTATAATTGTTTCTCATACTTTCCAGCTCGTCAAGATACGCAATAAGGCGTTCTTCTTCTTTTTTTCTCTCTTCAAGGCCCAAGTTCTTTCCTGCTTTCAGGCGCATAATCGAAGGGGATAAAAAATAAAAGTAGCCCAAAGCGAGCACCGCGAGAATCGCCACAAAATTAATAATTGAAAAAAATCGAAGAAATATTTTTTTCAAAAAACGAATAATTTTTTTTATAATAAGTTTCATTGGGAGGCTTGGTCAAATTTCATAAAAAAAACATCGCCAATAAGCTTGAGCTTCACGGAAAACGACGTCTTGGTGATTTGCTTCTTCCCATTGACTTCACCGGATTCCGCGGACGCGGAATTAATCTGTACCAGCTCTACAAAATCTTTTGCGTCTTGAAACGCCACTATTTGGCGCGCTACAGAAGAGTAGTCTTTGCCTGCCGCCGAGAGAAGAAGACTGCCTTCTTTGGATGCCGCAAAATCTATAAAATAGACGTCTTCAATGGTATATTCCTCAAGCTTTCCAAAAACCTTTGTCCAATACAGATGATTTGAAAGCAACCCGTCAAGCAAAACGAGCTTTGACTGCAAAATCTCAACCGCTTGCCTCTCGGCGTCATATTCCGTAATTTTTAACTTTTTCTGCTTTATGCTCTCGTCAAATGTTTTCACGGCCGATCCTATTTGATCTTCATAAAACTTTATTCCGCCGTACGCAAGCGCGATAAGAAGCACGCTTCCAAGTATTGACAGGGCAAAAGCTATGGCTTTTTTTGAAATGTGGGGGCCACCGCTCTCATTTGACAATTCTTCGGGAATCAGGTTTATCTCAAGTGTACGAACCGGCCGTTCAACGTCTTGAAATTTAAAACGCCCTTCTGTCTTCTTCTTTTTTTCTTTCAATTCTGGGGATTTTGGCGCTTGCTTGGGCTCGCCTCTCCGCCAGCTGGCGGATTCCTGCGAAGCGGGCTGCACTTTTGGCATCTCCTTGATCTGGCCTCCGAGAGGCGCGGTTGCGACCGAAATAGGCGCTGGCGCGCGCGGGAACTCCACTTTTTTCAAAGGAGGAATTTCTATTTTCGGAAGAATGGCTTGTGGCACGCTTGGGGATTGTATTTTCGGGGTTATGGGCTTTTGAACAGGGGGCAACGGTGTATTTTTTGGAGCTTCTTTAAAAACTTTAATATCGCCTGCTTTAGGCTTTTTTAGTTTTGGCAATTTTTGCCTTTTTGGAAAATAAAACAGGGATTTTAAGAATTCCCAAAAGCTCCTGTGCCTTTTCTTCACGCTTATGGGGTAGATCTCTGGAACTGGCAAGGGCCTTGAAGGAAGCTTTTTTGGAATTGCTTTTTTGTCTGCTGTTGGAACTTCTTTTATTGCGGGAGTAACATTTGGTTTTATATCTGCCTCTGGCTATA
>CAYJWS010000073.1:0-5304 GCA_964373925.1 uncultured Gammaproteobacteria bacterium | reverse complement strand
TAAACTCCCCTGAGGGGCAATCTATTGTCCAAATATTGGTATTAGGATAAAAGAAAGGAAAATCAAAAATTGTATGTCGTATCTGTCCGTCTCTCTATTGCGAGGATAAAGATTTTCCCCAAGTCATCAATACGATAAATGATTCTTATTTTGCCCTTACGAACTCTGTAAATATCATTTCTGCCCTTAAGCTTTTTAATATCAAGATTTCTCAATTGCTTATTGTGGAGTTGCTCAAGAATGGTTTGAACGATTTTTTTCTCTTTATCACTCAGTTTGTTTAGGGCTTTTTCAATTTTATCCATATATGGCTATAATCGGGATAAAAGATCTTTTACTCCTATACCGCCATTTTTTACTTTTGTAAAATCAATCACCCTCTCCCACATTTCATTGTCTTCATCAGGAGGTGAGATTTTGAATACCGGCTTAGATTTTCTTGCTATAATAAAAGTTTTCCCTCTTTTCACCTCTTTTATGTAAGCGTCAATATTTTCCCTGAGTTCTTTAAGTCCCACAATAATTTTTTGCATACATAGAAGTTAATCTTAAATTTAACCTTATTATAGAGCCACATTTATTTTTTGTCAAATGACTTATTTTTTTTACTATTTTCTTTTACATATAAACAAGCGGGCGGGGCCTTCCCCAAAAACAACCGCCCGTGCACGGCGTTCGCGGGCTACGGTGCCGAATACTGCGCGCAGGTCAGATGGCTACCATAAGTGACGCTGAAAGCGTAATGGAAGTTTGCGCGGTTTGTAGGCGCGTTTTTACTTCTTGAGAAAGCATAATTATGCTTTATGGATACTGCGTGCATCCGAGCTGATACGCTGTTGGCGTTGGATCAACGCCTTTCAGAGGATAATTCGCTCTTGGCGCAGGACCGCCTCCATAGAGAAAACTTAAAAGATACAGTCCGTCGTCGGTATCAACATCTCCATCCACATCCACATCCGCGGCTGCCCTGCATTTCGCAACCTTGGAAGAATCTTTTGGCGCGGAAAGCGTGGGCCTTTGCTGCTGCAAAGAATCAAAAATCGCAATCATATCTGCCATATCAAGGGGCAGGCCATACGGCGCCGCAACATCTCCGCGAATAAAGCTGACTTGGGCAGAAGCGACATTAATTGTCACGGATCGCGTTGTTGCGCCATAGGCATTTGAGCACGAGAGATACAACGTAAAGCTTCCTTGCGTATTTGAACTAAATACTTGGCTTCCGGACAATGCCCTTGATCCCGTCCATGCCCCTGAAGCAGTACAAGATGTAGCGCCAGAAGATGACCAACGAATAGTTGTTGACTGCCCTGCCGTAAGGCTGATTGAGTCAGCGCTCAAAGTAACGCTGGGCGGATATTTCCCAATAATTGTGGAATTTGTACTATTTGTAGTGTAGTTAAGGCCTGAGTTAACGCTATTTCCAAGGGTTTGCGCTAATACAAATGACGCACTTATAACTGCTACAAGAGATATGGCAATGGCTAAAAATCCGCCAAAAAATCTTGTTTTTTTCGGAGATATTGAAATGGTACTTTTCTTTGTTTTCATAGTCTCTGGATTATTATTTATATAGTATATTATACCACAAAAAACTTTTTTGTAATATCCTGTGGATAATATTTTGGATTCCGGCTCCCCGCCATTCGACGGGGCAGGCCGGGGCCGGAATAACACCAAGTACCTAAATATTAATATTTAAATCTTCTCATCCTGCATCTCGCGGTAAATCTCGCGGATATGCTTTGCTTTAAGAATGGGAATATCTTCATCAATAAGCCCCTCAACTTTCGCAAGACTCAACATTGACGATGCCTCATCAATAAGATCAATAGCCTTGTCCGGAAAAGCCTTGTCTTTGATATTTTTAACAGAAATATCCACTGCTTCATTAATCGCCTCATCAGAGATTTTTACTTTATGGTAATCTTCATATTTACTTTTAATGCCATGGAGTATTTCCAGAGTCTCCTGCGGTGTTGGCTCGTCAACGAGAATTGGATGGAGTCTTCTGTCAAGCGTGGCGTCCTTCTTTATAAATTTTAAATATTCATCCTTAGTCGTCGCGCCCACAACCTGCAGGTCGCCTCGCGCCAAAGCCGGCTTAAGAATATCATCCGCTCCAATGGCGCCTGCCGCCTCCCCCGCTTCCGCCAATGTATGGATCTCATCAATGAATAAAATAATATCTCTCTGCGATGCGGTAATCTCATCAGCAACGCGCTTGAGCCTCTGTTCAAACTCCCCTCGATACTTCGTGCCAGCAACAATGCTTGGAAGGTCAAGCGCCAAGACTCTCTTGCCGCGCAAAGGCTTTGGAACTCCGCCTTTCACTATCTCTTGCGCGAGCCCCTCGGCAATCGCGGTCTTTCCCACGCCTGATCTTCCGACAAGCACCGGGTTATTTTTATTTCTTCTTGAGAGAATCTGTATGACGCGCTCAATTTCGGCGTTTCTGCCAACCACGGGATCAAGCTTTCCTTCAATGGCAAGCTTGGTCAAATCTTTGGCATACATATTAAGCGTCGGAGTTTTTCCATGGGAAATTTTTGTAACGGAAGACTTCTGAAAAAACAAAAACAAAAAAAATAGCATCAAAAATACAAAAAAAAGAAGATACACCTCAAAACGCGTCTCTAATATATTTCTTATAATATCCATGTGAAAAAATTGATGAATTATAATGATTATACCACACAATCGCCTTCATTTGAAAATATAGCCAAAATTTCATACAATATATACACGATCTAGTTATTAGCTTCTTAGCTTAATGAATTATTCTTAAATATCCTAATAAGCTACCAGCTAAGAAGCTAAACTCACTAATCATATGCCAGCCACCTTAAAAGACCTTCTTACAATTGTAAAAAAATATAACAATAAAAAAGCTGATTTGGAAAAAATTAAGCAGGCGTATGAGTTTTCCGACATGGCGCACAAGGGGCAGAAGAGAAAAACCGGAGATTCCTATATTGTGCATCCTCTCGCAACAGCAATAACGCTCGCGAGCATGAAGCTTGACGCCCCGACAATAATCGCCGGGCTTTTACATGACGTGCCCGAGGACACGAATTTTAATCTTATTGATATTGAAAAAAAATTTGGCAGCGAGATTGCGGGCCTTGTTATGGGAATTACAAAATTGAGCAAGGTGAAATACCGAGGCATTGAGCGCTACGCGGAAAATCTCCGCAAGATGTTTATATCCATTGCCGAAGATGTCCGAGTCGTCATCATCAAAATGGCCGACCGGCTCAACAACATGCAGACGCTCTCTGCTCTTCCTCCCCAAAAAAGAAAGCGTATTTCTCTTGAGGTGCTTGAGATATACGCGCCTATTGCCTCAAGGCTTGGCATGGGACAAATAAAAGGAGACTTGGAAGATCTCGCGTTCCCTTATGTCTATCCAAAAGAATGGAAATGGTTTGAAAAAAATATTATTCCCGCGTATAAAGAAAAAATGGAGGAGATAGGAAGAATTCAGCAAGAAATACAAAAAGAATTTAATGAAAACCGCGTGAGAATACTCTCCATGCACGGGAGAAAGAAACATTACTACAGCCTCTATCTCAAGCTCTTGCGTCCGCAGTACGACCGCGACATCACAAAAATCTATGATCTCGTGGCAATACGAATTGTCGTTCCCACGGTTTCTGACTGCTACAAAATTTTAGGAATCATACATAAAAAATGGAAACCCCTGCCTGGAAGAATCAAGGACTACATTGCCCAGCCAAAGCCCAACAACTACCAATCGCTTCATACAACGGTATTTAGCCCGAGCGGCAAGGTGGTTGAGTTTCAGATTAGAACTTTAGAAATGCACGAGCAGGCCGAGTTTGGTATCGCGGCGCACTGGCATTTTAAAGAAGGAAGTGTAAACTTTTTCTCGCGCCTCCCAGGATTTCATCCAAAGGGCTATAATCCCCCAAAAAAACTCAAGTGGATTCATGAGCTTACGGAATGGCAAAAATACGTGACCGACTCAAAGCAGTATCTTGATTCGCTAAAAATAGACATACTAAAAGACATTATCTTCGTCTTTACTCCGCAAGGAGACGTCATAGAGCTTCCCGAAGACGCGACGCCGGTTGACTTTGCCTACCATATCCACACCGAGATCGGAAATAAATGCACTGCCTCAAAAATCAACGGGCAAATAGCGAGCCTTGACACGCAATTAAAAAACGGCGATATGGTTGAGATTATGACCGACAAGTCAAGAAAGGGGCCAAACAGAGACTGGCTGGCATTTGTAAAAACAAGCTCGGCAAAAAACAAGATACGATCTTTTTTCCTAAAAAAATCCCGCTCGCCTCGCTAAGAGTGTTTACACATAACACTCTTCCCCTCATGAGGGGAAGATGGAGGGGGTCAGAGAAACGCTTGCGGTCATTACACCTTACCACGACCTCCCCTCGCCCCTCCTCATGCTTGCCCTGTCGAATGACAGGGAGGAGGGGAATGACACTAGTTTATTAATTCTGATCATGAGATGAGCTTCATTTTTTTTAGGATTTCGGAGAGCTCGTCGTCGGAATAATAATGTATGATGATCTGGCCTGACTGGCCTCTTTTTTTTATAAAGACTCGCGTTCCTAAAGCGCTCTGGAGCTTTTCTTCCAGAGAAACAACATTCGCGTCTTTAATGTTTCTGGAGTGCTTTCTAACCAATATTCTTTTTGCCTCGCTTTCTGCCTCTCGGACATTGAGCTCGTTTTTTAAAACTTTTGTAAAAAATTTCATTTGGTCATACTCGGGCAGTCCCACAATTAAGCGCGCTGCGCTATAGCTTATTTTATTCTCTATGAGCGCTTTCTGAATCTGCTCGGGAAGAGTTAGCAAGCGAAGCATGTTGGTCACAACAGGCCTGCTTTTTCCAATTCTTTTGGCAAGCTCGTCTTGCGAAAGGTTAAATTCGCTTATCAAGCGCTGGTACGCCACTGCCTCTTCAATGGGGTTGAGATTTGACCTCTGAATATTTTCAAGCAACGCAAGCTCAAGCTGCTCCTGCAATTGCGCCTCGCGCACAATAACAGGAACTGTTTTTAATCCAAGAATTTTCGCCGCGCGAAGCCTGCGCTCTCCGGCGATAAGCTGATATCCCTCTCCCTTTTTTGTAGCTATAAGGGGCTGGATGATTCCATGCTCTTTAATGGAGTTCGCGAGATCTTCAAGCTCGCTGTGGCCAAACTGTTTTCTCGGCTGATGAGGATTTGGAAAAATTATATCAGGGGAAACCTGAAATATCCGGTCTTTGAGCCCTTCAAGCACCGGTGAAGTTTTTGGAATAATATCTTC
>CAYJWS010000072.1:547-5307 GCA_964373925.1 uncultured Gammaproteobacteria bacterium | reverse complement strand
TCAACCTCTAAGCCAGTTTCTTCCTTTATTTCTCTTTTTAAACCGTCCCATGGTGATTCGCTATTTTTTAAACCACCACCTGGCAAGTTCCATAAATCATAATCGCGCCTATGACAAAGCAACACCCGGCCTTGCTTATCAAAAATTATTCCAAATATGCCAATTGTAAATTGAGTTTTCATAATCTCGGTTAAAACTATTGGCGGAGAGAGAAGGATTTAAGTTTCTTCTCGCTTTTCTTCCCTTGGCGGAGAGGGCGGGATTTGAACCCGCGATACCTTGCGGTATACTTGCTTTCCAAGCAAGCGCACTAGGCCACTATGCGACCTCTCCATGTTAGATGAGATTAATTTATATTAAACCTAATCTTTTTAATAATATTTCTTTTTGTTGCCCATGTTTTTTTAGTTCAAGCTCTCTTTTCCTGGCTAAAGTATATGATGTATAGGCTTCATAATATATAAGCATAAAAGGTTTATAAAATTTTGTACTTTTGACTCTTCCTTCATTATGATCTTTATATCTTTTCAATAAATCTCTGGTTGAACCAATATAAACCCAATTTTTTATTTTGCTTTTTATTAAATATGTATAAAACATAGATATTGCGTCAGCCTGTGGCTGATCACCCGAAGGGTGACACTAGGCCACTATGCGACCTCTCCGCTCAAGGAAGAATTTTGTTTGATGTATTTTTTAGGTAGGATTCGCCCCGAGATGAACTCGGGGCGTCCCGGGATAATCCCGGGACGAACCCGCGATACCTTGCGGCATATCCCGCCGAGGCGGGATGCACTAGGCCACTATGCCCGCCCCGTCGAATGACGGGGCGACCTCTCCATACAAAGAATATTCCTTTATTAAACCAGAAAAAAAAGTGAAAGTCAATTCTTTCTTTGCTTTTTACGCCGTTAGATGTAAAATAGAATAGCAACTAATAGAAAAATTTAGAAATTAGAAATTAGTAATTAGGAATTTTTAGCCATGTCTCAAGTGGATGATATAAAATCTCGGCTTGATATTGTTGATGTGATCTCTGAATATATCCAGCTCAAGCCCGCGGGCGTGAGTTTTCGCGCGCTGTGTCCGTTTCACGCCGAAAAAACCCCTTCTTTTATAGTCTCGCGCGAGAGGCAGCTGTGGCATTGCTTTGGATGCGCAGAGGGCGGGGATATGTTTAGCTTTGTCATGAAACATGAAAATATTGATTTTCCCGAAGCGCTCAAGATTTTAGCCCAGAAAGCGGGAGTTGAGCTTGTGCGTGAAGATCCACGAAAGTTAAGCCAGAAAAACCTCTTGCTTGCCATAAGCGACCTTACGGCAAAATTTTGGCACAAGATCCTTTTGTCTTCAAGCCAGGCCCAGCGTGCGCGGGAGTATCTGCGCTCAAGAAATATTTCGCAG
Source organism: uncultured Gammaproteobacteria bacterium (assembly GCA_964373925.1). Classification (GTDB taxonomy): domain Bacteria; phylum Patescibacteriota; class Patescibacteriia; order Buchananbacterales; family GWA2-38-13; genus CAYJWS01. The sequence goes on along the minus strand of CAYJWS010000072.1, from coordinate 3,903 downwards.
GAGTCTATTGAAGACTACATGATTGGATTTGCGCCTGACTTGTGGGATACAACCTTGAAGTTTTTACAAGAGAGGGGATTTAAGCCCCAAGATATATTTCTCGCGGGACTTTCAATAAAAAAAGAGCACGGCGATGGGTTTTACGATCGGTTTAGAAATAGGGTTATTTTTCCCATTCGCGATTCGCACGGGACCTGTGTTGGGTTTGGCGGGCGCGTGTTGCCCGGAGGAGACGAAAAGTCGGCAAAATATATCAACTCCCCGCAAACGCCGATTTATAATAAAAGCAGTATCATGTTTAATCTCGACAATGCAAAAGGGGTAAAAAAAGAAAAAAATCTAATCGTGATGCTAGAAGGATACATATATGTTATCTCTACAAGACAAGCGGAAGTAAAAAATGTTGTTGCGATATCGGGCACGGCGCTCACCCAAGACCACATCCGCATAGTCAAAAGATTTTCCAATAATATCGCCATTGCTTTTGACGCGGACGAAGCGGGACAGAAGGCTTCTTTCCGCGGAACCGATCTTATATTGGGAGCGGATATGAATCTCAAGGCGATATCCATACCTTCTGGGAAAGATCCCGACGAATGCATCCAGAAAAATCCTGAAGACTGGCGGCGAGTCACAAGCGCTCCGGAGCCCTTTATGGAATATATGCTCAAGATTACTTTAAAGAAATATCCTTCCATGAGCGCGGAAGATAAAAAAAACATCACGACAAAGCTTTTGCCATTTATAGGAAAGATATCGAATATTGTTGAGCAGGCGCATTGGCTCAAAAAGCTCTCTTCTGTTATTGATATTTCGGACAACGTTTTACGGGAGGCCTTGCGAGGATTTTCACAAAAAAATAATTATTCAATGCATGGTACGGTAGAGGAAAAAAAACAACCCCACGTACTGCCCAAAGAGAGGAGCATGCAGCTTGAAGAAAGGCTTTTGGCTATTGCGCTTAAATATCCTTTGCATCTGCCCTTTATAGTAGATCATTGCAGCGTAGATCATATAAAGGACATCAATTTGAACGCACTTTACAAAAAGTTGATTATTTATTATACTAAATTCATAGATCATGAACGTTTGGAAGAATTCCATCTGAAGAATTTTTATAATTTTATTTCAAACGAAGACATGGGCGATGAAAATAATTTCCAGAAACTTTCTGATACGCTCATACTTCTAGCCGAAAAGGATTATTTTGATTACGATGTGACCACAATAAAAGAGGAGCTACAGAATATCATTTCATTTTTATATTCTTATCATCTCCGCCTTGAGCTGCAATCTATTAAGAGGCAGCTTGAAGAAGCAGAAAAGCTTGGCGACATTGAGAGGATCAAAGAGTTATCAAAACAATTTAGCCAAACCACTGATGAAATTAGTCTCTTAAGTCTATAAGATTTCTGCATATACACGCAGAGGTCTTCTTATGTATAATATTTTATTATGGCCAAAAAATATAAAAGCCACAATAGCAAAAAGTACTCAAAGCTTAAAAAATCCGAAAAAAAGAAAAAAATTATAGACAAGGCCGCAAAAGAGAAAAGAGACCAAGAAAGAGCGGTGCGGGAGTTTTCGCCCCAGGCAGTCGAGGCGATGATTAAAAAGGGCAAGATGCGCGGTTTTGTGACAGAGCAAGAAATTCTCCATGTCATGCCGGAAGTAGAAGAATATTTATTTGAATACGAAAAGCTTCTCCATACGCTTGATACCATTGGGATTCAGATTATAGAAGTTCCTCAAAATATTTTAGATCGAGACAAACACAACAAAGCGATCATGGGAAAGGTTTCCGCCAGGGAACATAAGAGGGTGCTGGAAGCAGGTGATATTTCAGCCGACTCAATACAAATGTATCTTCGTGAAATAGGCAAAGTGCCTCTTCTTAAGGCGGATGAAGAAATAGCGCTTGCAAAGCGCTCGGAAAAAAATGACGCCGAAGCCAAGGCAAAGCTCATTAAGGCGAACCTCCGCCTTGTGGTTTCCATTGCCAAACGTTTTACCGGCAAGAGCCTTTCGCTCCTTGATCTTATTCAAGAGGGGAATATTGGGCTTTTTCGCGCGGTGGAAAAATTCGACTATCGCAAAGGCTATAAATTTTCAACATACGCAACATGGTGGATCCGACAGGCAATAACTCGAGCGCTCGCTGACCAGTCGAGGACTATTAGAATTCCCGTGCATATGGTTGAGACCATCAACCGATTCAAGCAGGCCGAGCGCCAGCTCATTCAAGATCTCGGGCGAGAGCCACTCCCGGAAGAAATCGGCGCGGAAATGGGCGAGCCGCTTGATAAGGTGCACCATATCATAAAAATAAGCCAAGACACAATCTCCATTGAAACATCTGTGGGAGAAGATGAAGAAGACTCGACGCTTGAAGATTTTATTGAAGACGTGAAAACCATATCGCCTGACCGAATCGCGGCATTGCAGCTCTTGAAGGATTATGTGAAAGATATTATTAAAGATCTTACTCCCCGAGAGCAAAAAATTCTCGAGATGCGGTTTGGACTTTTGGACGGAATTTCTCATACGCTGGAGGAGGTGGGGAAAGAGTTTGACGTTACTCGCGAAAGAATCAGGCAAATTGAAGCAAAGTCGCTTGAAAAGATCGGAAAACATCGCCATATTTCAAAATTAAGGGATTACTAAGTGTTGACAAAACAGGCAATTTCCTTTACAATTGTTTTTAATTTTACTATTTTTTTTATTAGGAAGATCTGCCTTAAAAACTCCAAACCTCCGAGGTAGCTTCGGCCAGAGGCCGATCCGCTTATAAGAATAATTATTGGTAGCGGACAATTGGCAGAGCCCCGCGGTCGCGGGATTAATACATTGGTTGATTATGGATTACTCGGTTTATATAATTAAAAATTCGGTTGGAAAAATATATATTGGGTATTCAGTAGACCCATTGGCAAGATTAAAGAGCCACAATGAAGGCAGGAGTTTTTACACTAAAAATAAGGGGCCATGGAGATTAATTTATCAAGAGAATTTTGAAAGTCGAGCCGAAGCAATGAGAAGAGAAAAATTTTTAAAAAAACAAAAAGGTGGCAGTGTTTTGAAAAAAATAATTGGTGAATAGGCTTAGATTATTATGTATGCCCTTAATGCTCCGAGGTAGCTCAATTGGCAGAGCAGTTGACTGTTAATCAATTGGTTGTGGGTTCGAGTCCCACCCTCGGAGCAGTGAGGACATATTTTGTAAATATTGGCAGAGCCCCGCGGTCGCGGGATTAATCAATTGGTTGTGGGCTGAGCGAAGAGAAGTCCCGTCGGGCGGTGATTCGAGTCCCACCCTCGGAGCAGTGAGGACATATTTTGTAAATATTGGCAGAGCC
>CAYJWS010000072.1:0-447 GCA_964373925.1 uncultured Gammaproteobacteria bacterium | reverse complement strand
TGGGCTGAGCGAAGAGAAGTCCCGTCGGGCGGTGATTCGAGTCCCACCCTCGGAGGTTTGGAGTTTTTTGTTAGAGACTACTTATTGGTTTTGTTTTATAAAGGGTTCGCGTGTCCGCTTTTGGAGGAAGTCCCACCCTCGGAGCCATAAAAAAATCGCTAATTTTTGTTAGTGATTTTTTTATTTTTGCCGCCAGCGCGGCCTTTTCCATTTTCATAATCATTATCAGTTAAACAAGGAGCTCGCGATCCGTTACCACAAAAAAGTGATTGAAAAAAACATAGATCAAATACTCCACACCGATTGAAATACCTCAATGATTTGGAGGAGCCGAAGAAGTCGGTGCTCGCCAAGGCATTTAAAACGCAATTATAAGGGTAGTTATGGGTAGGAAATGAGTAGATTGATATAAATTTGGGTAGATTTGAAGGCTACTTGTGTAGATTT
>CAYJWS010000071.1:0-5310 GCA_964373925.1 uncultured Gammaproteobacteria bacterium | reverse complement strand
CGCTTGATTTTTATAAATAAAACTTGTATAATTCAAAATATTCCATAACCTCTCAATACATGGCCGCGCGAAAGAATCATTTTGTAAAAGAGCTTGAAGATATGTCTCGCGAAAATTTCAAGAAACCCGCAAAGAAAAAATTTTTCGCGGGTAAAATTATTTTAACACTCTTTTTTATATTCTGCTTCTTATCCGGCGTGCTCGCGTTTAAGATTGTAAGCGCACCAGAAGATGAAAAAGAAGGGGGCATATTCACCCAGATAAAGCACCTTGTCACCAGTCCCAATAGAACCATGCGGGGAGAAGCGCAAAACCGCATAAACATAGTCCTTTTGGGTATCGGCGGCGGAGAGCACGAAGGCCCGCTCCTTACAGACACAATGATTCTTGTGAGCATCCAGCCCTCAACGAACAAAGTTGCCATGATATCCATCCCAAGGGATCTTTTGGTGGAAATACCCGGAGTGGGGCAAGGAAAAATTAATCACGCCTACGCCCTTATCGAAGCCGCAAAGGCGGGAGAAGGCGGAAAAAAGGTTACCCGAATTCTTGAAAATATTTTTTCCATTCCCATACACTATTACTTCCGCATAGACTTTGATGGATTCATAAAGGTTATTGACGAGCTTGGCGGCATTAGCGTGAATGTCGAGCATACGCTCGACGATCCCAGCTACCCCGTGGCGGGAAAAGAAAATGCAACGTCAAGCGAGCGATACGAACATCTCGTTATTGAAAAAGGCATCCGATACATGAATGGCGATACCGCGCTCAAGTATGTCCGTTCAAGAAAAGCCATAGGAGGGGAGGGTTCGGATTTCGCGCGTAGCCGAAGGCAACAAAAGATACTTCTCGCCATAAAAGATAAAATTCTCGCACCCAGCACGATATTTAATCTCAATAAAGTCAACCGCGTTTTCGACGCTGTCGTGCAAAATACGGATACAAGCTTGGAATTTTGGGAAATACTCAGGCTCTATGACATATCAAAAGAAATAAGCTCTTCCAATATCATAAATGTCGTGCTTGATGACGGGCCCACCGGACCGCTTGTGGATGCGACAGTTAACGGATCATTTGTTTTAGTGCCAAAAAAAGACGATTGGTCGGATTTTACATATATAGCAGAAAATGTTTTTGATCAAAGCGCCATTTCAAATTTTATCGCGCAAGAACCCATAGAGCCAAAACTTGAAAACACGCGGAAAGAAGAGGACAATAAAAAACTTGAGAAACAAAAAAAGTCAACGCGCATAGAGGTGCAAAACGGGACAAAAATCATAGGTCTTGCGAAAAAAACCTCGGACTACCTTGCGAGCAAAGGTTATCAAGTAATCAAGTTTGGAAATGCTCCGGTGCAGACATATAAAAAATCCATCATATATGACCTCACGCCACAAGACCTTTCAAAAAAAGAGTTCTTAAAAGAGCTGGAAATACTTTTTTCAGCGGTTGTATTTGATTCGGGAAAGCCTGCTGGAGTTATGGGAGCTGATGGAACAAAGGTTGATTATCCTGTAAGCCCCCAAGCCCAGGTGCTTGTTGTTATTGGAGACGAGTGGGGAAAAATAATACAAAGACTTCTTGCCGCTCCATAAAAATGCTTGAATATGAAAATGCAATTATGAAAAAAATACCCGTTGTAACAATCGTAGGGAGAATTAATACCGGCAAGTCCACCTTGTTCAATACTATTATAGAATCAAAAAAAGCCATAACCTCTCCAATACCCGGCACGACGCGCGACCGCAATATGGAAAAAGTATACTGGAGAGGCATCACATTTAAGATTGTGGATACGGGCGGAATTGATATTGAAGAGCTCACAAACAGCTTCCAGATGCTTGCGGAAAAAAAATCTCCCAAAGATTTCAAGGAGCCAGACACCATTGAAAAAGGGATAGTGCTGCAAACCTACCAGGGCATAGCCGAGGCAGACCTTATAGTGTTTCTTGTTGACGGACAGGCGGGGCTTATGCACCACGACCGGGACTTGGCGAAAATTTTGCATAAAAGTAAAAAAAAGGTGATTATCGCCTGCAACAAGATGGACTCGCTAAAAATGTACTACAGGCTCGGAGAGTTTTACGCGCTTGGGTTTGGCGATCCCATTCCCGTTTCGGCCGCGAGCGGAAGCGGGGTCGGAGATCTTCTGGACGAAATAGTCGCAAACCTCAAAAAAATAAAAAAGAATCTGCGCCAGTCCAAGTGGAACAAAGAAAAATCCATTTCTGTCTCTCTCATTGGAAAGCCCAATGTTGGAAAATCTTCGCTTATAAACGCTCTCACCGGCGAAAACCGCTCAATTGTCTCAGCGATCCCCATGACAACACGAGAGCCACAAGACATCTCCATTGAATATAAAAAGAAAATTATCACCTTTATTGATACCGCCGGCCTTAAAAGAAAAGCAAAAATTGCGCCCGGCATCGACATGCTGGCAAACATAAAATCTCTTGATACCATTGGGCGCTCAGATATTATTTTGTATGTCCTTGATGTCTTGGATATCAACAACTCGCTTGACGTGCGAATCTCGGGGATTTTGGCGCATAGCCTCGCCTCCATCATCATAGTCGCGAACAAATGGGATTTAGTGCCCAATAAAAATCCTCTCTCCGACCCGCAATACAAAAAAGCTATATACCACTATCTTCACCCGCTCTCATGGGCCCCGATTATTTTTATATCCGCAAAGTCTGGTCAAAACGTCAAAAAAATCTTAGACTTAGTCTTAGAAGTCTTTGAACGGAGGAATAGTAATATCTCGAGCAAAGCGCTCAACGCCTTTTTAAAAAGGCTTATCAAAAAAAAGCGCCCTATTGGTGGAACAGACACCGAAAAACCAAGAATCATAAAAATCCGCCAGCTCAAAACAAATCCTCCGGAATTTACGCTCTATCTTGGAAACAACCAGGATCTCCACTACTCCTACTACCGATTTATTGAAAACTCGTTAAGGAAAGAATTTGGCCTTCAGGGAGTCAATATAAAAATTGATACTCAAAAACCATAATACTTTATGAAACTCATCGTTGGTTTGGGAAATCCCGGAGATCAATACAATGGCACAAGGCACAATCTTGGATTTTTCGAAATTGACAAGCTCTCAAATAATGAAAATTTTACGGAATGGAAAATGGAAAAAAAATTTAACGCGATACTGTCGTCAGGAAAAATAGTCAACGAAAAAGTGACGCTGGCAAAACCGCAGACATATATGAACAACTCCGGAGTGGCTGTCGCAAAAATCGCGAACTATTATAAAATCACTCCTTCCGATATTATAGTGATTCAAGATGATCTTGACTTGCCGATGGGGACCTTGCGCATAAGCCACAACGCATCCTCGGGCGGGCATAAAGGAATACAATCCATTATTGAAAATATACAATCACAGGAATTCATTCGATTGAGAATAGGAATCTCGGGAGAAAAAATGGGCGAAACTCCGGCGGAAGACTACGTGCTTCAAAAATTTTCGCAAGAAGAAAAAAATATTATTGATTCGGGGGCTGGACTTTTAATTGAAGCTATTGAGACTACTATTGGCATGGGAGTTCTTGAGGCCATGAACGAATTTAATTAAAAAATCCCGAACATGTTCGGGATTTATATTATGTATCGAGAGCTTAATAGCGTTCTTTTCCAAAATTGGATATTACTCCATGCTCCCTGCATTTCCAAGAAGATGCTTTCTCATTCCATATAACTCGCAAATTCATCCGGCAATAATGGCAAACGGGAACTGGAACAATTGGGCCGTGTACTTGGCATAAAGGGCATTTTTTTTCTCTGCTGTATCGAACCTTCATATTGTTGCCGCACTTATGGCACAAAGGATGACGACGGTATTCGATGAAGAGTAAAAAGAAAACGATTACGGGAACAATAAAAAAAATTACGATAAACCAAAAAACATTCATGCGGTGCTCCTGTCTTACAATTAATAAAAGAACAGATACACGGTACAATATACTGCCCGCTAGCGCAAAAACTGCTTTATGCAATTACTCTAGGTTTAGGAGGGGTTCCTATTTCATCACAACTAGCAGGCAGGATATTGTACCGTTGAATAGTATACATTAGCAAATTGCATAATTTCTGTCAATACGCTTCATCTTCAAAAATGTACAAATTTTAGCCCAATATGAACCAAAAAGAGCTTCAATATCTTATTGCTTTCAATAAAATTCCAATTCTCGGGGCTGTTCGCCTCCAAAAAATCATCCAAAGCTTTGCAACGCTCGAAGCCGCGTGGAACGCTGATATTTCTGATTTTCTCTCGGTTGGATTTGATGAAAATACCTCTTTGAAAATTTTAGAAGAAAAGAAAAACATCATTCCCGAAAAAGAACTTCAATATGTTGTTCGCGAAGGAATATCTACGGTCACAATCCAAGACAAGGAGTATCCCCTGCTTCTCAAAAATATCTTCAACCCTCCGCCTCTTCTCTATTATCGCGGAGGCTTAAAAAATCCAAACCTCTCATTGGCCGTTGTCGGCACGAGAAAAATCTCTAGTTATGGAAAAGAAGTGACTCGCGAAATAACGCATGCTCTCTCTTCTCGCGGCATCACCATAGTGTCAGGGCTTGCCCTCGGAGTGGACGCAGTTGCCCATCAAGCATGCATAGACGCAAAGGGTATTACGTTTGCCGTGCTTGGAAGCGGGCTGGATGAAAAAAATATCTACCCCTCGTCAAACAAAATCTTGGCGGATAACATTATTGCTTCAGGCGGCGCGCTTATTTCCGAATACGCCCCGGGAACGCATCCGCATAAAATGTACTTTCCACAGAGAAACAGGATTATCTCCGGCCTTACGCTTGGAACGCTTGTGACGGAAGCGCCGGAACATTCGGGAGCGCTCATCACTGCGTACTTAGCGCTTGAGCAAAACCGCGAAGTGTTTGCCATTCCGGGAAATATTTTTCACCTAAATTCAAGAGGAACGCACGGACTCATTAAAAAAGGCGCGAAGCTCGTAACATCCGCCAACGATATTTTGGAATCGCTCAACCTTGAAAATGTTTCCCAAAAAACTATGCCTCTTGAGCCTCAAGTATTATCCCGAGAGGAAGAAAAACTTATGGAAATTCTTCGCGTTGAGCCAAAACACATTGACGCGATTATTCGAGAATCCGGACTAAACGCAAGCCGCATAACATCCGCGCTGACTATTCTTGAACTTTCCGGCGCGATAAAAAACATTGGAAATGGAATGTATAGAAAGATGTAACGCGTAACGAGTAGCGCGTAAAGCGTAATAAGTAAAAAATAGTATTCGCGTTACTCGTTACATGTTAC
>CAYJWS010000070.1:0-5358 GCA_964373925.1 uncultured Gammaproteobacteria bacterium | reverse complement strand
CTTAGTGAGCGAAGCGACACTTAGAAAACATTAACCCCGCCTTCATGGCGGGGTGAAAAGATCCGAAGGAGACACTTAGAAAACATTAACCACATACCGATTTTAGAGCAATAGCTTATTGAGTTTGCCTACCAAAAAGGCAGGAGGTTTTCCATAATTCGTCATCTTGAGCTTTACGAAGGATCTACAGATTCTTCGTCAGGCTCAGGGTGACAGAATAGAGAAGATTTTTGGGCAGGTCACAATAATAGAAACCAGTAGAGTAAAACGAGAATCGTTCTTTACAATCTACAGACACACACGGAGGTTTTATGGGAAAAATAATCGAAGTAATGGACACTACGCTTCGCGACGGCCTGCAGGCGGGTTCCCTCGCTATGACGGTGCAAGAAAAGCTTGCGATTGCATCGTTTTTGCTTACTGGAGTCGGGGTTGACCGAATTGAAGTTGCTTCGGCAAGAACTCCCAAAGGAGACCGTGATTGGCTCGAGGTAATAACATCTTGGGCGAATGAAAATAGCAAGCTTGATGCCATTGAGGCCTTGGGATTTGTTGATATCAAGCAATCTGCCGATTGGATTAGCGCAAGCGGATGCAAAGTAATGAATCTTCTCGTGAAGGGAGCCGAGGACTACTGCCACTCTATCGACAAAACATGTGATCAGCATATAGGGGACATGCTTGATACTATTGATTATTGCAAAAATATCGGACTTACAGTCAATATATATCTTGAAGGATGGTCTGAAGGCGTGCAATCGTCTTGGGATTATCTTAAGAGGATTCTTTCTTCTATTCCTCATGATAGAGTTGAACGTGTTATGCTTTGCGATACTATGGGTATTCTTCATCCCGCACAAGTAGGCGGTCTTATAAAAAAGACTTTGAGAATATTATTTAATTTAAAAGTTGACGTACATATGCACGATGACTATGGTCTTGCGACAGCTAATACTTTAGCGGGAGTGGCAACCGGTCTTGTAAGCGGCGTGCATGTTACCGTAAATAGCATGGGTGAACGCGCTGGAAATGCCTCATTGGAGCAGGTGGTGGTAGGCATTAACGACCTTACAAATCATAAAACAAGAATGGTTGAGTCGCTTTTAAAGAAGGCCTGCCAGATGGCTTCGTCTTTTTCTGGGCGTCCGATACCCGCCAACACGCCTATTGTAGGATCAAATATTTTCGTTGACGGGTGCGGAGTACACGCTCATGGCAGAAAAAAAGGCGCGTACGGCACGAGGCTTATCGCGGATCGCTTTGGAAGCACGCATACTTCGGCCATAAGCAGCCTTTCGGGAAAATCAGGGTTGCGCTCCGCGCTTGAAAATGAGCTTGGCATAGCCACTCTTAACGATAAGGAGATCCAATCCCTTCTGGAAAAAGTTTCTGACCTGCATTTAAACGGCCAGAGACTTACTGCAGGACATCTGCTGTCTTTGGCAAGCGAAGTTTTAAATCAGCCCGAAAGAATTGTTTTATCAGTAAATAACGGTGACATAGTTTCTCGGTCTGTTTTGGGCGGCAAAGCCCATGTTCAGGCTAAACTGCAGTATCGAAGCGAGGAAATTCAATTTGAGTCGTATGGCGACGGCGGATTTGACGCCTTTATGAATGGCTTAAAGGTATGGGCTGTAACGTCTCACATTTGTATCCCCGAATTGCTTGATTTTTCCATTCGCATACCTCCCGAGGGCAAGACCGACGCCCTTACCGAAGTGGATATTAGATGGTCCAGACTTGATGGCAGAGGAGAATTCCATACTATTGGAACTTCGTCCGATCAGGTTATGGCATCAATTCATAGCGCTATTATGGCGGTGAATGTTTGTAATCAAAATATACCAAGTTAAAATTAAGTTTGCAGGGCCTATGCAAAAACACGCATAGGCCTTTTTAATTTTTTAATCGTCATCGCGAGGAGTCCCGCGGCCGCGGGACGACGTGGCGATCTAATATAAGATTGGCTTCGTCTGATTCTGATGGCAAGTGGTGTTGATGCTTGGTAGCGAACAATAGAGTTCTTATATTTGAATTTTTTTGCTATAATATGGCTATATGAAACACAATATTTTCTTTCTAGGTGCTGGCAATATCGCGCAAGCACTCGCGTATATTTTGCGCGATAATAAAAATATTCAAATACAGTTTTGGGATAAGGACACAACAAAAGTCTCAAATCAGAGGCCCATTAAAGAGCTCGCCTTGTGGGGGGATATTATTTTTTTATGCGTAAATTCTTGGGTTATACGAGAGGCTATTCTCTCTATTTCAAAACATATTAAAAAAGAATCCTATATTTTTACCGTTGCCAAAGGCATTGAAGATACTACCGGGCTTTGGATGCATGAAGTTATTGAGGAGCTTTTGTATGGAAAAAATTACGGCCTTGTGAGCGGGCCCATGCTTGCAAAGGAGATATCAGAAGGGCTTGGCGGCTCGGCGGTTGTAGGGGCGTATGATAAAAGAATTTTTGATGTAGCTGTAGAAATTTTTACTGATCCAAAATTTCGCATTGAATACTCCTCGGATGTTTTTGGCGTTGCCATGTGCGGAGTTTTGAAGAATGTCTACGCGATATCCATAGGTGTAGCCGAAGGCTTGAATCTCGGAAGCAATATGCGCGGATGGCTTGCCATGCAGGCCATTAAAGAGATGATGTCGCTTGTGCAAAAGCTTGGCGGCCGCGCGGAAACGGTCCTGGGGCCGTCGGGATTCGGCGATTTTATCGCGACGGGATTTAGCCCGCATTCAAAAAATCATACATTAGGAAAGGAGATGGCGCAAACAGGAAAGTTTACGAGTGTGAGCGAAGGATATTCCTCGTTCCCGCAATTTTTAAAAAAAATAGACTATCACACGGAAGGCTATCCCATTTTGCATATGTTGAAGCTTGTTTTAATAGAGAAGAGGGGAGCCGCCGATGCCATGAGAGAGCTTTTGCAATAAAGGATTTTTATGAAAAAAATAATTAAAAAAAAATTAATAATAGGGATTACATGCTACCCGTCTTTGGGAGGAAGCGGAATTTTGGCGACTGAACTGGGACATGAGCTCGCGAAGAGAGGACATCAGGTGCATTTTATAAGCTATGGAATCCCATTTCGCCTTAATCTTTCCTTAAAAAATATTTTTTTTCACGAAGTCAGCGTTAATGAATACGAATTATTTCGCTATCCCGATTATACCATGCCATTGGCGGTGAAAATGTACGAAGTAAGCATGAAATATAATCTTGATATCTTGCATGTTCATTACGCGGTGCCGCACGCGACCGCGGCATTTCTCGCAAAACAGATGATAGGAAGCGGACTTCCCCATGTCATAACTACGCTGCATGGAACGGATATCACCCTTATGGGCTATGACGCGAGTTATAAGCCCATAATTCAGTATTCCATTGAAAATTCATGCGGCGTTACGGCTGTTTCCAAAAGCCTTCGCGATGAGACAAAAACGCTTTTTTCCACTCGAAAACATATTGAGGTCATCTATAATTTTTTTAATCCAAAAAAACCCGCTCGTTCAAGAGATGAAATAAGAAAAGAGCTTGGAGTGAAAAAAAATGAATTTTTAGTAAGCCATGCTTCAAACCTGCGCAGGGTAAAACGAATCCCAGATCTTTTAGAGATCATTGCCGGCTCAAAAAATAAGAAAAACACGAAGCTTCTTATTGTGGCCGGTTCGAGTTTTTCTCCGTATCAGCCGATCGTACTCAGGCTCAAGCTTGAGAAAAATATTATCATAAAAGAGCGGCTTTTGGATATTGAAAATTATATCCACGCCTCCGATCTTGGGATATATACTTCGGATAAAGAAAGCTTTGGCCTTGCCATACTTGAGGCTATGAGTTATGGCATTGCCGTTTTAGCAACGAGTGCCGGCGGAGTGCCGGAGGTTGTTCAAGACAAAAAATCAGGATACCTTTATCCCGTAGGAGATGTAAAAGGATTTATAAGTGGTCTTGATTGCCTTTTTGAAAATAGGGGGCTTGCCAAACAATTTGGCGAAAGAGGAAAGTATATAGCAAAAACAAAGTTTTCTACTGAAAAAATAATAGAGCAATATATTATGTTCTATAAAAGAATTCTTTGCGATTGCGATTAGAAATAACTTCCCTCTCCGAATACGGAGAGGGATTGAGGGTGAGGTAGCGAGGCATATTTTACAGAAAAAAATGAATCTATGTGTAAACTTTGTCCATAACCTCACCTCCATCTCCTCTCCGATATCGGAGAGGAGAGCCATCAATATTATGCTTCCAAAGAAGTTATCAGAAAGAAAAACTCGCGCGAAAAAAATTGTACAAACATTAAAAAAACTTTTTCCTGACGCAAAGATGGTACTGCGTTATGGCAGCCATTGGGAGCTTTTGGTGGCGGTAATGCTTTCCGCGCAGTGCACGGATAAGCAGGTAAACATTGTTACGGAAAAACTTTTTAAAAAATATAGAAAATTAGAGGACTATGTGCGCGTACAACCCAAAGAATTTGAAAAAGATATTTTTTCAACTGGATTTTATCGTAATAAAACAAAAAATATTTTGGCAGCGGCAAAGATGGTAAAAGAAAAATTTTTCGGAAAAATACCGATGAATATGGATGAAATACTTTCAATTCCGGGAGTTGCGAGAAAAACCGCTAATGTTGTTTTAGGGAATGCTTATGGAGTGGTGGAGGGAATTGCTGTTGACACGCACGTCCGGCGGCTTTCTATTAAATTAGGATTAACGGATTATACCGATCCAAATAAAATCGAACAAGATCTTATGCAAGTAATTCCAAAAAAAAATTGGTTTTCATTTACTTATTTGATCATTGAATATGGAAGAAATGTCTGTCGTGCGCGTAGGCATGATTGCGCGAATCATCCATTAACAAAAATGTTTCCAAAAGCGGCAAATATTTGGCCCTAATGTAAGGTGAAATAGGGAGGAAGGTTCAGGATGACAATGGCAATGTTTATTAATATAGATCTCATAAATTTTTCCCCTTGTGGATAACTCATAACTTTTATTTAAAATAAGCCCCATTAAAGACTCTTGACGCAGTATACAGATATGATAGTATACATACATAAAGATTGAGAGTAGATTGAAAACAAGGAAGGTACAGAGCATAGAGGTTGGAGGGAGAGTTCTAAGAAAAAAAGATCCTTAGAACCTTCCCCCCACACTTCTTCTCTTACACAACACACAGTGACACATGTCACACCAACACAACTTCTTCCCCCTTCAATCATATACATACCCAACCACCTCTCAATCTTTTATCTTTGCTATAAAAAGCAAATAGCGGATCGGAACCCACTCTCATTAAACACCAAACTCCAAAATGGTTTTGATGTGGTAATCCGATC
>CAYJWS010000069.1:0-5782 GCA_964373925.1 uncultured Gammaproteobacteria bacterium | reverse complement strand
AAAGCCAAGGATCCCCCCGATAGCTATCGGGAGGATGACATAAAAAAACCAAGCGCGTAACTCCTAAAATTGGTCAATTAATGCAGAGTCTTGTAAAATAAATCTATGCTTCATCCAGTTAGGACTTACGAGATTGCTGTCATTCCGGCCTCGGAGCCGGAATCCAGAATTTCCGGATCGGCTTCAATACTAGATTCCCGCTTTCGCGGGAATGACAAAAGTCGTTAGGGATTATAGTTGTTGGACGGTCTGGGGATGACAGAATTTACACGACCTTCTAGAAAATATTTCTAAAGAAACTAATAAGCTAAAAAGCTAATAAGCTAAGCAAATCTTATGAACAATGAAACGCTTATAAAATTCAGCCAGCTTCCTTTTGATGTCCGCCGAAAGATTTCGTCGCGGGAGTATGTCGGACACGTTGAAGATCTTGAGAAAAGATATAACGTCAAGCTCTCTATGCCGCTTCTTATGGTAATCGTGGGCGACCTTGATAAGGAAGAGATTGACGGCTATCTGGTTGAAAATTTTCAGATAAGCGTTTTTGACGCGCGAAAAATAAAAGTGGAAATCATAAATAGCGTTATAAACCAGCTTCCCTCATTTTACTACCTTGAATTTTTTTCGGGCAAAGCGCAGGAAGTTCCAAGCGCGCCCGCGGCATCGGCGCAAACTTCGCAAAAAACGCAGGTAAAGAGCCTTCATGAGCATGCGGACATTATCCTCAACGCGTATCAAGGAGATGAAAAAGAGCAGGCAAAGATACTTGAAGAGGAGAGCAGGATACGTGAGAAGGCGGGGGAGAATATAAAGGCGCTTCGAAAAGAATTTTATGACGCGGTGCAAAATAAAAATGCCTACACCACCATTGCCGCGCTTCGCCTCTTGGCGCTCAAAGACGACATAGGGAATTTTCTTTCCGAAGACGAAAAGCTCAAAAAGTTTTTATCAGTGGTGTGGAGAGAAGAGTATGGAGATGAGTTCGCGGATGGCTTTATACAAGATCCGGCATCTCCGCAGTGCGTGAAGGCGTTTTTTCGCTATGTGCTTGAGTCTCGCCTCGGCCTTTCCGAGGGGCATGCGGCGCGAGTAGGCGCCAAATTAAGCAATATCTATAAAAGACTGGGGAAACACGAGTATTCGCACCTTGCATATTTTGATATGGAGAACAAGGAGTTTCGATGGATGGAGGAGTAGAATTATTAATTATTTTTTAATTACGAAAACCTCATTTTGTCATTGCGATCCGCCAGCCGGCGGAGAAGCAATCTTGATCGTCGAGATTGCCACGTCATCCGCCAGCCGGCGGATTCCTCGCAATGACAAAGATTAGAAATTGGATATTAGACATTAGAAATTGTATAATATACTATATGCCCAACTCCGTATACAATCCATTGAGCGACGAAGAGGAGATTATCATTAAAGATAAAGACGGAAAGATACAGGTTTTGAAAGGCAGCGAGATTTATAGATCGTCTTTGGCAAAAACGCAGGACTCTCCTCAAGTTGTAGAAGCATCAAATACCAAAGAAGCCCAAACAACTTCTTTTTTGGATTTTCAAAACATTTCGCAGAGAGTGGTGTCGAACTTAAAAATTTCCGGCGCTTCTGAGAGCATAAAAAAACGGCTTGCGTCCATTATATTAACCTATATAAAAGGGATCCGCGATATTGTGGAGACCAGGGAAATTCTTATACGGCCGGTAAAAATCGGAGGCGCCGCTCTTTCGTCGAGCGATGCCGAAGCGGTGCTGGAAGCGGCGGGCAAGGAGAGGAAAGCGCTATTGGGAAAATATCAAAAAGTAGTTGATATTAATTATGTGGCAAAAGATATGCTTGACAGCTCCCAAGATTCAACGCCCATGGAAAATCTCGCTCCCTATATGGTTTCCCAAAGCAGCACAAGGGTTGAACAGTTAAAAAAAGAAAATAAAAGCATTTCCAGGCAACAAGCAGTCGCGCCAAAGGAAGCTTCTTTTCAGGCGCAGCAGGCGTCCGCTAAAGAAGACGAAGCGAAAAAAGATATACTTAAGATGATTCAAGATCTTCCCGAATATACCATTGTTCCAAAAATTCAGCCCAAGCCCGCGCAGGAAAAGGTTTATCCCGCCGGCAAGATAAGTGAAGAAATAAAAAATATTTTGCAAGAAGAAAAAATATCCAAAGAAAATATCATAAAAGCTCCCGTCTTTTCACCTAATCCCGCACAAGATGTTTCGGGGATGAGTGTGGGGGCGAAAACGCAGGAAACGGTTCAGTTCGCGCCACGCGCGAAAACAAAGCTTATGGGCCCCATTGATGAGCTGCGGGAGATGGATATTACAGAATTTCGAAGGTTAGAGGGCGATCCAAAGAAAGCATGCAGGAAACTCAAAGAAAAGCTTGAAACCCTTGAGAAGGATTCATTTGGCGAGATGGCGCAAGGAATACTCGCATGGAGGCAGAGCCCTATAAGCAAGATATATCTTGATATGGGAAAAGAAAGCATTATTAACAAGCTATCCATTGAAAGAATCATTGAAAAGAGAAAAGTTGAGGCAAGGCCGTATCTCACTGCGCAGGAATTTGACGCGGTCATGGATTTTAACGAGCAGATTAGATTCTAATGTATTGTTCCATTGTTCCATTGTTTCATGGTTTCATTGTTTATTTTATTACAACATGACAATGAAGCCATGTAACCATGTAGCCATGAACAAAGTATGCAGCAATTCGTCGTACCACAATTTATTGACGTAGAGGATAAAGTTATAGGGCCGATAACGGTCCGGCAGTTTATCATTTTGCTTTTTTCCGGAGGGCTTGAGTTTTTATCTTGGAAATTTTCTGACTTTACCTTATTTTTGTTTGAATCCCTTCTTATCGCGATTTTTACCATACTTTTTGCTTTCATCAAGATTAACGGGAGGCCGATACATTTTTTTATACTGAATTTTATCCAAACGTCTAAAAAGCCGTGGATAAGGCTTTGGAACAAAGAATTTAACCCCTCCGAACTTCGCCAATCAATGAAAAAGAAAGAATCAAAAATAATGATAATCCCAAGAAAGCACATGGTTGGCACATCGCGGCTTGCCGAGCTTTCTTTGGTTGTCGATACCGGAGGGGTGTATGAAGGAGAAGAGGCATTGATAGTAAAATAAATACTATGGAAAAAAAACCAAAAAAAATTCCGTTGACTACAAAACCAAAAAAAAAGCAGAAGGCGCCTTCGACACAAAAGCATTTGGAAATTAACGAGATCAAGGAAGACGTTATTGTTCTTAAAGACGGCACTCTTCGGGCTATTCTTTTGGCATCAAGCATTAATTTTTCTTTAAAATCGGAAGATGAGCAAAATGCCATTATAGCGGCATACGTGAATTTTCTCAATACGCTTGATTTTCCTTTGCAGATTTTAATTCAGTCCAGAAAGCTTGATATTGAAGGCTATATCAATCAGCTCAAAAAGAAAGAAAAAGAGCAATCCAACGAACTGTTAAAGATTCAGACAGCCGACTACATTGAATACGTGCAGGAACTCGTGGAGCTTGGAAACATCATGACAAAGCGTTTTTATATAGTTATTCCATATAACCCGCTTTCCGACAAGCAAAAAAAATTTTTCAGGAGAGCTATTGAATTATTTCGTACGGCAAAGTTTATCACGTTATCACAAGACAGGTTTCAAAAACGCAAGAGGGAGCTTATGCAGAGAGTCGAGCATGTCACAGAGAGCCTCTCAAGCATAGGGCTCAAATCGGTTATTTTGGACACGCAAAGCCTTATAGAGCTTTTGTACAATACCTATAACCCCGATGTTTCGCAAAAACAAAAACTTAACGATTTAAATAAACTGCAAATAGAGTGGGAATAGAAGAGTGGATAGTTTATAGTTTGTAGTGAATAGTGTTTACATATATACAATATTTTTTTACAACTATCAACTACAAACTCTACGCTACCAACTAATACAATATGTTCAATCCGTTTAAAATAAAAAAAGAAGAAAGGATGCAGAAACTCAAGGGACAAACTGAGTCTTTTAAGCCTGTGAAAGAGGAGATTCAGAAAAAGACTGAAGAAGAGAAAATATTATTGGAAGAAGAAAGGGTGTATCGTGAAGGAACGGTTTCCATTAAGGATATAATCGCGCCCGCCGCCATAAAGGTGTTTCCTACCTATCTTACCTTGGGCGATAAATTTGTCCGTACACTTTTTGTTGTTGGATATCCAAGATACATTACAGTCGGATGGTTTACGCCAATTATCAATTTAAACCTGCCACTTGATGTTACTATGTATTTTTATCCGGTGCGCACGGATATTATTTTGAAACAGCTTAAAAAAAAGGTGGGAAACCTTGAAGCGCAAATCCTTGCCGACAGAGAAAAGGGCGCTCCGCGCGATCCTATCCGCGAAACGGCGCTCCGCGACATTGAGCAGCTGCGAGACGACCTCACGCAGGGAGTGGAGCATTTTTTCCAGTTTGGGCTGTATGCCACCATTTACGCGGATACAAAAGAAGAGCTTGAAATCATTACCGATGATATTGAATCGCTTTTTGGATCAAAGCTTGTTATTTCAAAAAAGGTGCTCTATCAAGCGGAGCAGGGCTTTAACGCAACCTTGCCCTTAGGATCAGATGAGCTCCTTATTTCTTTTAACATGAATTCTTCTCCCATAGCGTCTTCTTTTCCATTTACTTCATCCGAGCTCACCTCCGACATAGGAGTTTTGTACGGCATAAACCGCCACAACAACAGCTTGATCTTGTTTGACCGGTTTTCACTGCAAAACGCGAACTCCGTCGTATTCGCGACCTCGGGCGCGGGCAAGAGCTACACTATCAAGCTGGAAGTATTGCGCTCGCTTATGCTTGGAACCGATGTCATTATTATCGACCCCGAGCGCGAGTATAAGCATATGTCTGATGCCGTGGGAGGCACGTATATTAATATTTCGCTTTCTTCAGAAAGCAAGCTTAATCCATTTGATTTGCCGCGCCCCATGGGCGAGCAAAAAGTCGCCGATGTCATACGAGGGTCTGTCATAACCCTCAAGGGCCTCATGCGGCTTATGCTTGGCAAGCTTACCCACCAGGAAGACTCTTTGATTGACCGCGCGCTTTTGGAAACATACGCGAAAAAAGACATTAATGCCGACTCCGACCTCTCAAAGGTGGAGGCGCCCATTATGCAGGATTTTCAGGAAGTGCTTGAGGGCATGGAAGGCGGAGCGGACTTGGGCGAGCGGCTCAAAAAATACACCACGGGGACATTTTCCGGCCTCTTTAACAGCCCGACGAACGTTGATATGAAAAACCAGCTCGTCATATTCAGCGTGCGCGACCTGGAAGACGAGCTTCGCCCTATCGCGATCTATACCATTATAAATTATATCTGGAATGTCGTGCGCTCCGAGCTGAAAAAGAGGGTTATGGTCATTGACGAGGCGTGGTGGCTTATGCAAAACGAAGATTCCGCGAAGTTCATCTACGCGCTTGTGAAGCGGTGCAGAAAATATTATCTTGGAGTAACAACCATAACGCAGGACGTGAACGACTTTTTGCTTTCGCAGTACGGGCAGGCAATAGTGAATAACTCCGCTATCCAGCTCTTAATGAAGCAGGCTCCGGCCGCAATAGATCTCGTGCAAAAGACTTTCTTTTTGACGGAAGGGGAAAAATATCTGCTCTTGGAATGCGGAGTGGGCGAGGGGATATTCTTCGCGGGCGACAAACATGTTGCCATAAAAGTCGTGGCGTCGTATACCGAAGACCAGCTTATTACTTCTGATC
>CAYJWS010000068.1:0-5923 GCA_964373925.1 uncultured Gammaproteobacteria bacterium | reverse complement strand
GCATTTTTACCACTCTATTGGATACTCAATCACCACACTATTTGACGAAGAGCCAAAATATATAAAAAAGACTTTGGTTTTTCCAAAGCCTTTATATTTTTTACCTAAAAAATCCTGATGTGTCTCGCACCACTGGTGCGCGCGCAAGAGGTTTTCCGGAGTAAAAGGAACCGAAACCTTCGTGCTAAAACACACTAACTGCCGGTTATTGCTACACTCCTTTGCCTTTCATGTAGCTTTGGTTTTGCTTGCACCAGTTCATTGCCTTAAGGAGATTCTCACATGTGGCAGGAACTCCTTCGCTTGTATCAAAGCAATCCATCTGGAAAAGATCCGGCATGCTTTCATGGGCATTCACCATCTCGCATACATCGTTCATACCCCCTGCTTGATCAAGCTTCTTTTCGAGTTCGGGAGAACTCTCTACCTTATCAAGTATAAAAATCATTCCCTGCGACTTGAATCGAAACCTTGGACCAAAAAGCCCAGCCATATCGCCTTCGAGGCTAAATCCCCCTTCTTCAACAGCATCCTCAAGCTCCTCTGTATTGTCCTGATCTTTAACAAGCCCTCTAAACTCAATGCATATTTCATACCTACCTATATTGAGATAGGCTCTAAGAATACCGTCACACTTGGTTTCTTCATGGGGCGGATAGTAAATAGCGTCCATTGACACGTGTCATTTCCTCCAAAAAATGAATTTTAAAGAACAAAATCAAATACAATAATCAATACAATAGCATACATCATAATTTATAAAAAGTCAATTAAAACGTTATGCGCGAGTGCAAAAAATTTATACAAAAAATAGGTTTTAATAAACGCCTATTTTTGATATACTATATAATATATGGAGGAGACGCAACAAAAAGAAAAAAATAAAGAACACCACATATTCCACCCCTCATTTAAGGCAAAAATGTGGCTTCAAACAAGCATTGTCGCCTTTGGCATATATGGATTTTTTGTGACGATTACAAATTTTTTAGACGGCTCTCTGGCTCTTCTAACGTGGAGCAAGGCGCTTGGAGGCACTGCGGCGGTGTGCATTGCCATATCGTTTTCTTTAAGCGGGTTTTGCTATTATTTTGATTTTTTAGACACCAAGCTCGTATACAGAAAATATTTCGGGCTCACGGGCTTTTGGTTCGCGCTCGCCTATTCCATTTCACTTTTATTTGTAAATCCCAAGCGTTATTTTTATGGATTTTTTGATAATTTCTTTTCCGCGGATTTTATTTTAGGGCTTACGGGAATGGCAATATTCACCTTTATGGCGCTTATCTCCAACGCGTGGGCCATGAAAGCCATGGGTCCGCAAAACTGGCGGAGAGGATTGAGGCTTGGATATTTCGGATGGCTTTTGTTTGCCATACGCGCCTACACCATTGAAAAAGACCTTTGGAGACACTGGTGGACTGCCCTAGATAGCTTTCCGCCTCCACGCATGCTTTTATCGCTTATGGTTATAGCCGTAATACTCTTTCGAATTTCTATTGAAATTTCAAAATTCGCTAAGAAACATAAGCATTTTATAGATACGCCCCAATCAAATGCTCCCAGCGCGCCTCCGACGATTCAATAAATAACGTCATTGACTAAATCTGGAAATTATTCTTGCGAGAATGTATACTGTATATAGAACCATAAACAAAAATAAAACGGCCAAAGTTTTTTTGGTCGTTTTCAGTCTCATAATTAATCTTAAAAATTAAAAAACTATGCCAAAACAGCAAATCCTCAATAATTCTTCAACTGATCCGAACAAAATATTGCCGCTTGTCTACCCATGGGCGCGAGAGCATTACAAGAGCGGAGTCGCCAATAACTGGACGCCCGAAGAGGTGCCGATGCAACAAGATATTGAGCTTTGGAAAAAGCGCGGAGGGCTCTCCGACGATGAGCGGAGGATGATTCTTTGGAATATGGGGTTTTTCTCAACCGCGGAGAGCCTCACGGCAAATAACATCGTTTTGGCAATCTATAGGCACATTACCAACCCCGAATGCCGGCAGTATCTCTTAAGGCAGGCGTATGAAGAGGCAGTCCACACCGACACTTTTATTTACAGTTGTGATTCGCTCGGGCTCAATCCCGACGAAATCTACAATATGTATATAAACATCCCAAGTATTAAAGAGAAAGATGATTTTGTTATTAGCATTACAAAATCTATCCTTGATCCGAATTTTACCACAAGGGGCTTGGAAAATATTAAAAAGTTTGTTTTTGACCTTGTGGGATACTATATCGTGATGGAAGGCATATTTTTTTACGCCGGCTTTGCTATGATGCTCTCGCTTTTGCGCCACAATAAAATGGTCGGGGTTGGCGAGCAGTTCCAATACATATTGCGCGATGAATCAGTCCATCTTGCTTTTGGCACCGACCTTATAAATACCATTGTATCGGAAAACCCCGAGATATGGACGCCCGAGTTTAAAAAATCAATAGTGGAAACGATCAAGCAATCAGTTGATCTGGAATGCAAATATGCCGACGACTGCCTGCCACGGGGAATCTTGGGCCTTCGCTCCGATATTATCCGCGAATACGTGCAGTATATAGCAGACAGGCGGCTTGAAAGAATAGGCCTTGAAAAAGTATACGGCTCAAAAACTCCTTTCCCATGGATGTCGGAAATTATTGACGTAAAAAAAGAAAAAAATTTCTTTGAAACGCGCGTGACAGAATACCAAACCGGCGGAAATCTCACATGGGACTAGATAACTTAAAAAATCTCCGGTAAACGGAGGTTTTTTAATGCTTTATTGATTTATTGAACTGACGGTGGCATAGTGGGTGGAGTAATGGGAGCAGTTGGTGCTATAGGCGCGGATTTTTTTGCCTTATCAAATGGGCGCTTCACCACAAAATAATACACTGCTGCCCCAAGTGCTTGAAAAATAACAATAAGAACGATCCACAGCGCCTTATTCTCAATATTATTTGACGCGGCATGCACTATCATCATTATCCAAAAAATAAAAAGCAAAACGCCGATAATGAAAAAAACTGCCATCAGGCCAAGTCCAAGTGCCGCAAATCCTCCTACTTCGCTGCAAGGTACTTCTTTTCCATTCAGAGTGCATCCGGTTTGCGCGAGAGCTCCCGAAGCTTGAAACATTACTAAAAAAGAAGTGAAAAAAATAGAAAGTTTATTGAATAATTTCATAAATTTATAGTTTTAGATTGTTTAATAATTCACCTACTGTCATTCTCCCGAAAGATTTCGGGGGAATCCAGACTTTTCCCTGGCACTTGTGGATCCCCCATGGAGTTTACCCTCATGAAAATGGGGGCGAGGATAACAAAAGATAATAACTTATTATTGTTCAACAGTCTAAGATAAAATACTAAGCGACCTTTCACTATTATTATATCAGAATTGAGCTTTGACAACAAGCCTATATAATGCTAAAAATGAATAGGGTTTATTGTTCTTTACAATATTGGTTATTTCAAGAAAGGTGGTAGAATAATGAAAATATTTTCGGGTTTAGGTATGCAGGATTTGACGGCAAAAGTATGCGAGATACTCTGCACAAAACCGGGACGAAAAAACTCAAAAAAAGGAAAAGGAAAATTATTAAATATTTGTCCTGGAAAAATAGAGGTTAAAATTTTTCCCGATGGAGAGATTCGCCCGCAAATACAAGAAAATGTCAGGGGGCAAACAGTATTTATAATACAGTCTACAGAGAGCTCCGATCATCTTATGAAGCTTTTTGTAACGCTTGATGCGCTACGGCGGTCTTCTACAAAAAGAATCATAGCGGTTATTCCCTATTTCGGATATGCCCGCCAAGAAAGAAAAGACCGTCCGCGTGTCCCCATTTCTGCGGCGCTTATTGCCAAATTCATGGAAATAGCGGGCGCAAACGCAGTTTTGACCGTTGACCTCCACGCTGGCGCCATTCAGGGCTTTTTTCACTGCCAGTGCGACCATCTCTTTGGCAGCTTTGTGATTATCACCGCACTAAGAAAAATAATAGAGGAGTCGGGAAATGACCTAGAGCGATACGTTATTGTCGCGCCCGACAAAGGCAGGGTTGAGCTCAACTATTTTTACGCGAAAAAACTTGGAATTCAAAAAATTCTTTTTTGCGGAAAACAAAAAACTGAAGATGGTTCATCCGCCGAGGCGAAAAAAGAGGTTATCTATATTCATGGAGATCTCCCAAAAAATGCTATTTGTATTATGTGCGACGATATGATTGGTACCGCCGGCACTATAAAGAATGCATCGGAAGGTCTTGTAGAAAAAGGATTAAAAGAAGGCAATCCTATCTCGCAAATTATTATTACGGCAACGCACGCGCTTCTCTCCGATCCAGCTCTTGAGAGGATAGAAAAATCTCCTATTGATAAAGTCCTTGTAACCGACACCATAGCGCTTGGAGAAAAAAAATCTCCAAAAATTATCGTTCATTCCATCGCGCCAGTGCTTGCGGAAGCGATCTATCGCATCAACCGCAACGAAAGCATCTCATCCCTTTTTGAAAACCACTTTTAAACAACAAAAACCCGTTCTGAATCACAGGACGGGTTTCTTTTATATTAAAAATTACGAAATAGTCACTAATGGTCATTGCGATCCCCGAAAGCTTTCGGGGAGAAGCAATCTACGCCTAGATCCCGAAATGAATTCGGGATGACAAAAGATATGTCAGTGAGATAAAAAATATATTTTGTAATTTAAAATATATAAAAAATTTAACGTAATTCTTCCACCAGACTCTTAACATCCATCTTTTGAACCTGCCGAACCAGTGGCTCTCCCGCAAGGACTGGCAGGCTTTCTTCAAGAGTTTGCCTCTGTTCTTGATAAATAATTCCCACAGGAATAAAATCCTGCCAGTTGCCGGCTAAAATCATTGCCTTGTCTTTATTTTTCGGATCCCAATTTTCAGCCGTGAGTTTTTTCATATGCTTGCCATACCACTCGCGCGTATTATCAAAATTGAATGTCGGGCATGGCTGTAAGATATCAAGCACAGCAAAGCCTTTATGTTTGATGGCCGCGATCATAAGCTCTGTTAAAAGTTTGAGGTCATCGGCGTATCCCCGCGCCACAAACGTCGCGCCTGCGGAAATAGCAAGCTGAAGAGGGCGCAACTGCTGCATGGCGACCCCCGATGGCGTAGACTTAGTCTCCATGCCTTTCTCTGATGTTGGAGATGCTTGGCCAGTTGTCAAACTATAGAGTTGATTATCGTGCACAATATAGCTCATATCAATATTTGACCTGCACGTATGCAAAAAATGGTTTCCTCCCTCGCCAAATCCCCCGCCATCGCCCGCAAACGCCAGCACCCGGAGCTTGTGGTTGGCAAGCCGCACTCCCATGGCAAGCGGCAGTGCGCGCCCATGGAGCGAATGGTAGCCGTAGGAGCGAAACCAGTTTGACCCGTTGCCCGAACATCCAATATCGTACACGCATAAAAAATCATGCGGCGCAATATTCATTTCAACCAGCGCGCGACGCAAACTCGCCCAAATGCCAAAATTCCCGCACCCGGGGCACCATGTGGGTCTATACGGCGTTGTAAAATCGGAGACGGTGTAGGGCATAAATTTAGTAATAAGCAGTAAGTAGTAAGCTATAAAAATTACAGTTTAAAATTATTTAATAAAAAAATAAATTATAAATCCTATTAGCACAATCAAAATTCCTAAAGTTACACCAATTATCATAAAGGTGCCGAATCCAAGACCATGCAATGCGCTACCATTCAACTTATTAATTTTATTAATAAAATTGATAATCCTATTCATAAACTTTTTAATTTCAATTTATCTAGTTATTGCGATCCGCCAGCCGGCGGAGAAGCAATCCCAAGATCACTTTATCTCGCTATTTCTCGAGATGACAATGTTGCCGTTGTACCACCCATCACTTAAATCCTTCCATTCTTTA
>CAYJWS010000067.1:0-6053 GCA_964373925.1 uncultured Gammaproteobacteria bacterium | reverse complement strand
GAAGATGCAAAATTACAATTAATAGACTGTAAATTATGTTCCATAGCTTGAACATCTAAAATAAAAAAGGCAGGTAGACGTATCCACCTGCCAAAAATTTTTAAAAGAGCATAATACAAAACTAACCGTTTGCGATTTTTGAAGTCACGACGACCGTGGCTTCTCTTGGAACTACTGTGCTTTTTTCGGCGTCACGGCCATCCACGGTAATCGTGGAATGTTCGTTGGCTGCCACTTCCGCTTCTTTCAGTATTGCTTCTACCGTCATTCCCGGAACATGCCTATGCGTTGAAACGCTTCTGCCTTGAACTGCTAATTTTACCATTGCGATATGCCTTCCTTTCCTTAAAGAATTACTGTAAAACCGACGTCATGGTTTTAAGGTCCAAATTTACGCGGCGATAATACTCTTCGCCTTTCAGCCATTTTGCAATTTGAGAGACAATAATTCCCGCAATAACAAATCCCGTATACATAATACTTCGCGCGGTACAAGGAAGATTGGCCGCGTCTTCATCTGAAAATAAAAACTTTCTTTCGTACCATTCCACATCTTCAACTTGTGATGGCCGTATTGTAAGAACCTCTAATATTTCGCCTCCTATTCGTCCATCAACATACAAAGGCACATCTGTATTATATCGCATTCTCTCCCAAATACTCAAGCGCGTGTGCATATTGTCAACTCCAGACACAACCATTCCCAACGGTCTTTTCTCCCTATCACTAAATTGATATGAACAAGCGCACGTATGAGTGTCTGATATTTCTTTCACAAAGTCAAAAATAGCAGAAGCCTTATACTTTCCCAAATCACTTTTCCTAAAAAACTGATTAGGCAAATTATGTGCTTCGACTTTGTCAGGGTCAAATACTGTGAGATTTGGACAACCTACTTTTGCAAGGAGAATGGCTGTTGGCGAGCCAATGCCGCCGCATCCTATGAGCGTGACGGGAAAACGGAACAATTCCGGATTAAGTATATCAAGCTGGCCGATATAATCCTGTATCATAAGCCCTCCTTTTCTTTTTTACCATGCAATACAGTATTCTTATCGAGCCTTTTCTTCTTCATGCCATTTGAGCAAAAAGTAGCATCTTTTGATTCTTGCCCAACCACTCTTACACAGTCCTTCATGTTAAGAAGATATCTTTTTTTAAGATCATCGGAGACTTCCGGAAGCTGAATATGAAGGGGCGAGTCAAGGCTCACCTTCAGGGGTTTAAAAATATCAATCCGGCACCTATGCTCGCCTTTTTTGTTAAGGACACAACTTATCATGTAATCACAGAGGTACGCTCGAATCGTATCAACGTCTTCGCAGGAAAAAAATACTCTAGAATTTGCATGCGAGTGCCACTGGAATTTTAATTTTCCGGGATCCCCGCCATTTTTGGCGAGCCTACCGACAAACTCATTAAATGCTTTTTGGTCTGTTTCAACATGCAGGCCTTGGCTTGAAGTACT
Organism: uncultured Gammaproteobacteria bacterium; assembly: GCA_964373925.1. GTDB lineage: Bacteria > Patescibacteriota > Patescibacteriia > Buchananbacterales > GWA2-38-13 > CAYJWS01. The sequence goes on along the minus strand of CAYJWS010000067.1, from coordinate 4,585 downwards.
CTGTTTTACAAGAAACACTTCTTTGATAGAAAGTGTGCTTCCGCTTTCTTCAACAATGCCAAATCCGCTAATTTCATATGGACATGAGTCTACGAAAAACATCATCTTTTGAAATGCATCAAAAGATATGACCACGCGAAAATCTTCAAATGCTTTTTCATGTCCCTGTATCAAAGCAACTTGCGAATCTTCTGCTCTTAAAAGGGCAATACTATTCCTCGATTGGGTCATTGAACCTCACCTCCTTCCATTGAAAAACTTCCTGTTCTTTTCCGCCTGATGCGCTCTGCATTGCCTCTAGTAAATATTCAATTGCTGAGGCAAATTCTTTTTTCTGTAAAGCTTCGTCTATTGAAGGCGCGAGTGTGCCGGCGCAATATCTCTCACCCACTAGATAAATATGTCCACGGCCTTGTCTATGAGTGGTGTAAAGAGTACGCACCAAAATATCAGAACATCCCTTATATAGCGGCATATGAATCTCATACGCACCCATCTCAAAGCATCTAGACCCATGGTGGATATAAATGGTCTTTGTATACACCACCAAGTAATCCCGCTGTATTTTTACTGCGGCAACTCGATCAAGCTTGCCTATTCGCTCTAGCTCTTGGGCATAATCTTCGCTATTTCTTTCTCTTATATTATTGAGCTGTTTATGCCAATCTTTGAGGGCTTGTTCGGCTTCGGCAAATTTTTTTTGCGCTTTCGTTAATGCCAATCCAGCACTGCTTAGTTCATTTCGCGCTTTTTCTGATTCTTCTTGCAGGTGTTGTGTGTGCGTTTGCGCGCTTTTTAAAAACACCTTTCTCCAAGACTTTTTTGTCTCGTCAATATGCTTCTTTGCCTCTTCAATTTCCTTTAAGTAATTACTCATTGATTGAAGCGCGCGATTTCCTTCATAGTGAAGCGGATCAATTCTCTCATCAACTAAAATATCGTCATGGAGATTCAAAGGATCGTAATCCCCTTGGGTTCCTTCAGGAAGATCAATAACTCTGGGGTCGACAGCAGCTTCTTCAACCAAGCCATCTAGATTACTCAAATCAAGAGCAGCCTGCGTTTGTTCTCTTGTATGTTTAAAAATACCTTTAAATACTCCAAACAAAAGGATTCCTGGGAGCATGAATGCGAACATCCAATACGTCCATTGCTTATTCCATGGCCAGTCATACAAGCTCTCATTGCGATTCCATGAAACTATTGAAAACTGAAATGTACAACACATTAAAAACGCCAAATACCAAAAAATAAAAAACCTGAAAAAAAATACGCGTATTGGCATGATTTTGATGGTATTGGAAAAATCTTGTGTTTCTCCGAGCACAACTGATACAATCTTATCAAGATTACTATTCAGCTTAATATTATTTACTCTCTCAATATCTTTTAATCTATTTCTCGCGGCAACATTGGCATCAATCTTGGCATCAGGCTCGCGCTTGTCAAATACAATACGCTTAATAGCCTCAGCGTCCTTTTTAATGAAAGTATCTCCTATATTTTTTCCTTCAAGCGCGGCAAACAAATCTTTTAGATATGTTTGGTTACTTCTATCGGCCGAAAATGCTAAGATGCCTATAAACGTAACACAAAGCATTACAACACTACTACAAATTACTGCCTTCCCAATATATTCACGAAAGAATCTGTCAAAGGAAATATTTGACCTCATGGCTTGCTCCTATGGGCTTTATGTTTTCAATGTACAATTGTTCTCAAAGAACAGTAATAAAATAACATTTTTTAGCAAGTCTGTCAATTATTATTTCAAGTTTTTAAACTTGCTTAAATTTAAAAATACTGTTATAATAAAAAATAAAATTCCTCCCTACATTTAAATTATTAAACAACAACCATGCTTTTATTTCAAATTATTCTTGCAACAACTCTTGTAAGCCTTATGTCATTTATTGGGATTATTGCGATTTTCAAAAACATCAGCCTTAAAGACCACACATTAAAACTCATGATTAGCCTTGCGGCGGGCTCGCTTCTTGCCATATCTTTTCTGGATCTCTTGCCGGAAGCGCTCGCCGAAAACAAAAATCCAAATAATATTTTTATCGCCGTATTAATAAGCTTTCTAGCTTTTTTTATTTTGGAAAAATATATCCACTGGCACCATTGCAAATGCAGCGACCATAACCACAAAAAAAAGCAGACAAAACCAAATATAATCTATACAAATCTTATTGGCGACGGTTTCCATAATCTTATAGACGGATTTTTAATAGCAGCCGCTTTTATGCTTGATTTCAAAACAGGAATTATCGCAACTATCGTAGTTATCATCCATGAAATTCCGCAGGAAATTTCGGATTTTAGCATTCTTATCTATGCTGGCCTTTCAAAGGCTCAAGCGATATTCTACAATTTTTTATTCGCGCTCACCTCAATCTTTGGTGGCATCATTTTTTATTTTTTTGGAAGCCAATTTACTTTTCTTGTCCCCTATATGGCGGCGTTTGCGGCTGGAAATTTTATTTATCTTGCCACAGCAGACCTTATTCCTGAGCTGCATCAAGAAGATGAGGCAAAACAAGTTATGCTCCACACTCTGTGGCTATTCATCGGAATAGCAATTATTTCTCTTCTTATTTTTTTTAGCCCTGAAATAGGATAAAAGACAAAATAAAAAAACTTCTCGTAACGAAGTTTTTTTATTTTTTGTTTATTTAACTTTTTTTCAACTCTTTATTAAAACGATGTTCGTAAATAGTCCAGAGTGCGATAAAAATAGAGGCGACAATGGGCCCAATCACAAATCCCGAAATGCCAAACACCACCAAACCGCCAAGCGTTGAAAAAAATACTAAAAGAGGATGCATGTGTATGTCTTTTCCGACAAAGTATGGCCGTATCATATTATCTAAAAAACTTACAAATCCAGCCGCAAAAATAAGCACAAAAAATCCCTGCCAAATCTTCCCTTGTATGAGAAGTATCACTCCCGCGGGAAAACCTAATAGCGCCGGCCCAAATGAAGGTATTAAGGCAAGTATGGTCATAACCAATGCCCAAAATAACGGCGCCGTAATTCCAGCAATCCAAAAAATAACTCCCGCAAACATTCCCTGAATAAGGCCGACTAAAAACGTCCCTTTCATTGTAGCGCGGATGACCGATGTAAACTTTTCACTAATAATCTTTTCGCTTCTCTCCCCTAAAGGGCTTATATGGAGAACCCTGCGTATCATGGACTCACCGTCCTTCAAAAAATAATAAAGCGCATAGAGCATTATAAAAAAAGCAACGATAAATCGTATCGTGCCGTTTGTAAATCCGGCAATTCCCGAAAGAACATAGCCCGCGAGCGCACGAGTATATTCCACAATTTTTATTTTCCAATCAATCCCTGCTTTATCGACAAAGCGCATAAGCGATAAATCACCAAAATCTTGGGAAAGTAACTTGGTTTTTTCAAAAATAAGATTAATCTCCGATTCGCTTGAATTGTATAGTTCTATTGATTGTCGAAGAATTATAAACGCAAGAATAGACGCTGGAATAATAATTATAAGAAAAATAAGCTGTACTGTAAAAAAAGATGCGAGTGAGGCATGCTGCACAAGATGCCGCAATATTTTTTTATAAAGAGGGTGAAAGATCCAAGCCAAAACCGCCGCCCAAAAAATCGGATATATCAAAGGCTTAATAATCCAAAAAAAAGCAATGGAAACGCCCAAGAGAAGAAGAACAAAAAAATAAAATTGTATTTTAAAAAAATCCTTTTTCATCTGTTTTTGTTTATACTTTTATTTTCCTCCGCCAAATATCCTCCGAAGGCTTTCGGGACAAGATTATAGATATATTTCATTATACCACAAATCATAACTTTCTGAAAAGAAAAAAGACGCCACAAAAGCTTGTGAGCGTCTTAAAATATTATACTTTACGTATTTTCAGTTTCTCTATCGTTTTCTTGAGATTCAGCAAGGTCTTGGGGAGTAACATTGCCCATAAGATCTACTTCTTCTATTTCCTTTTCAGATTCCTTTTCAAGGAACTCGCGCGACTTTTCAGACATGCCTCTTACTATTTCAATATGAAATGCTTTATGCGCAAATATGCGTATAACCGACCTTTTCTGGTTCTCTCTATTAAGCCACACATTTTGATGGAGCCTTCCATAAATAAGCACGAGCGCGCCCTTTCGCGCAGTTTTGCAAAAGTTCTCCGCCAAGCCTCCCCATGCTTCGCACTTAAAAAATTCTACAGAAAATCTTCCATTGAGCTCCTTGCTCTTTATGCTTATTGTGAAATTCGCCACAGGGCTGCCCGACTTTGTTTTTTGAAGAACTGGGTCCTTCGCAAGATACCCCATAATGGTAACTTGATTTAAGTACGGCATGATAACCTCGTAAAAATGGTAAAGTATTGCTGCCGAAAAACAAGATGCAAAAGCAAGATGTATCCCGCCGCATTATAAGAAATGCACGCAGTAGTCTTCATTTCTCCGTAAATAAATCTAATGTATGTATATAAAGAACACTCTTTTACAGTAACATTAGGCATAATATAAAGTCAAGAAGCGTGCGTTTATTTTAGAAAAAACTTTTTCCCATTCGAAGCAAAACGTATG
>CAYJWS010000066.1:0-6086 GCA_964373925.1 uncultured Gammaproteobacteria bacterium | reverse complement strand
ACCCACTCTCATTAAACACCAAACTCCAAAATGGTTTTGATGTGGTAATCCGATCCACTTTATTTTTTTGAAAAAATATGGTATTATCTTAAAACTGCCACACTATGGTAGTTTTTTGTTTTATGAACAAGGATTTTTGGAAAAATATACAAAAGCCCATTATTGCCTTGGCACCCATGGATGGGTATACTGATAGCGCGTTTCGGAGGATTTGCAAAGAGGTAAATCCGGAAATTGTTGTGTTTACGGAATTTACGTCTGCTGATGGCGTGCATTATGGCGCAGAAAAGGTGCTTGAGCGTTTTTGTTTTGATCCGAGCGAGCAGCCTGTTATCGCGCAAATTTTTGGAAAAGATGTTGAGTCTTTTATAACATCCGCTAAGTATTTGGAGTCCTTGGGGTTTAGTGGCATTGATATTAATATGGGATGTCCTTCAAAGAAAGTGGTAAAATCGGAGCATGGAGTTGCTCTTCGAAAAAATCATGATTTGGCTTTTAAACTTATAGAAGCAGTTGTAAAAAATACAAAATTGCCGGTTTCCGTGAAAACGCGCCTTGGTTGGGACAACGATGAAGATCTTATAACTTTTGGTAAGGGCGCGGAGTCTGTTGGCGCAAATCTTATAACAATACATGGGCGCACCTACTGCGAGCCATATGGATGCCCTGCGAATTTTGACCCCATTTATGAATTGAAAAAAAATCTTGGCATTCCGGTTATTGGAAACGGTGGGATCACTTCTCTTGAGGATGGAAAGAAAAAACTCGGCAATCTTGACGGGTTTATGATCGGGCAGGCATCGTGGGGAAATCCTTGGATTTTTGGCGGGAAAATAGTCTCTTTTGAAGAGAAAATTCCGCTTATAAAAAAGCACGCGGAGTATCTTTTTGAACTGAAGGGGGAAAGGGTTGGATGCATGGAGATACGAAAGCATCTTCTTATGTATGTACGAGGCATTCCAAACGCATCGCTGTATAGGATGAGGCTTGTGCAGGTTAATTCTCTTGATACGGTCTATTCCGTGCTTGATGAAATTGTGAAAGATTATTTGCAAGCAAGCGTTTATATTTTAGCATAAATAGGACTTTCGAAATTAAAATATTATTGCATGTTATTGTCATTCCCCCGCCAGCTGGCGGGGGAATCCAGAATTTTTTATTACCATGGATTCCGGCTCCTAGCCTACGCCAAGGCTTTGGCGGACAAGCCGGGGCCGGAATAACATTAGTCGAGTAGATCTAAATAAATACTATGATATTTCGTAAATACATAACCTATCTACGATATTACGACTGGATCCTTCTTTTTTGCGTTTTATTACTTTTAAGCTTTAGCTTGGCCGCTCTCTACGGCATTGGCACCGGCGCGGAATCAGCGCAATTTTTAAACTTGAAAAAGCAGATAGTGTTTGTGATTATCGGGCTTGCTTTCCTGATAGTTGTAAGTTTTTTAGATTTCAATATTTTTTCTTCATATGCGTATCTTTTTTATGTTGGATCCGGAATTTTGCTTTTAGCAGTGCTTTTTTTCGGAGTGAGTCTTAAAGGAACGACTGGATGGCTTGATTTTTACGGATTCAACCTCCAGCCCGTGGAGCTCGCGAAATTTTCACTCCTTTTGATTTTAGCAAAAATGTTTAGCAATAAAACCCCAGAAGAAAAAAATCTCCGATTTGTCATAAAAACAGGAATTATAACACTTGTTTATTTTATTTTAGTTCTTCGACAGCCTGATTTTGGCTCCGCGATTCTTTTATTTTTTATGTGGTTTGGCTTTTTGCTTTTTTCAGGAGTTAAAAAAGCGTATATTCTTTCACTCGTCGGGATTCTCATCATTTCTTTTTTTATGGGATGGATGTTTTTTTTTAAAGATTACCAGAGAGACAGGATTAAAACTTTTTTTCAACCAACTACGGATCCGCTTGGAAGCGGATACCATGTGAGGCAATCTATCATAGCTATTGGATCGGGAAGTTTTTTTGGCAAGGGGCTTGCTTTAGGATCTCAAAGCCAGCTCAAATTTATCCCAGCGTCCCAAACAGATTTTATTTTCGCGGTTATCAGCGAAGAGCTGGGATTTATAGGATCACTTGTCATCCTTTTTCTTTACGCGGTATTTTTTTACAGGCTTTTGCGCATAACAAAAAAGACAAATGACGATTTTGCGCTTCACTTTGTGCTGGGAGTCTCCATTCTTCTTTTTTCTCAATTTATGATTAATATTGGCATGAATCTTGGAATCATGCCAGTTACAGGCATTAGCTTGCCGTTTTTGAGCTATGGCGGAAGTTTCCTTGTTATTTCACTTCTACTTGTTGGATGCGTTCAAAGCATTGTAATTCGCACCGTAAAATATAAGGTTTAAGAACCATTGACATAATTACCAAAAAACGTTATATTTACAATATAATTTGTTATCTGAAACTATGGAAAATTTTGGACATATTTTTGATGATAATTTGGATAATATCAAGGTTATTTCCAACTGTCCGATTTGCAACTCAAAGTATTATTCTTCTGAAGCAAAAGTTTTGGCTGAGAAGAATAATGGTCACTTGGTGCACATACAATGCAAGAAGTGTAAGTCAAGTGTTATAGCGCTGATCTTGGCGAGTGGAGTTGGCGTGAGCTCTATAAGCCTTGTCACTGATCTTACGCCTGAAGATGTTATGAAATTTAAAGATCGAGCGCCCATATCACTTGATCAAATAGTTGACTTGCATATCACCCTAACTCATACAAAGATTGATTTAAGCAAAATATGACAATCTCACTTAATGTAAAGAAAAGAACTGAAACAAAAAAGAAAACATCCCAGCTGCGCAAGCGCGGGGCTATACCGGCTGTTGTCTATGGACACAAGGTTGATAACTTGAATGTTTCTGTTTTAGAAAACGAATTTAAAAAAGTTTATAAGGCGGCGGGGGAGAGCACTTTAGTTGATTTGCTTGTTGAGAGCTCGGTGAACCCCGTTAAGGTTATTATTCAGGACGTTCAGCTTGATCCCGTTGTAGGTAATTATCTGCATGTTGATTTTCATCAGGTGAACATGAAAGAAAAGCTCCATACGAACATTTCGTTAAAGTTTATTGGCGAAGCTCCCGCAGTAAAGAGTTCGGGCGGCGTGCTTATAACAAATAAGAATAGTATAGAAGTAAAATGTTTGCCTGCCGATCTTATCCATGAAATTGAAGTTGATTTGTTTCCTTTAAAAAATTTGGAAGATGTTATCCGAGTTAAAGATCTTAAAGTTCCAAAAATTATTGAAGTGCTTGATCTTCCAGACGAAATCGTCGCGATTGTCACTGAATCAAAAACGGAAAAGGAAGCTGAAGCCTCAAACGTGCCTGTTGAAACGAAGGTTGAACCCGAAGTCATCGGTAAAAATGAAAAAGAATCTGCTGACGCCAAGGGTGAAGCCAAATCAGACGACGTGAAGGCAGAGAAAAAACAAGAAAAAACAAAATAAATTTTGTAGCAATTTATACAACATCCTCCCGATAGCTATCGGGAGGATGTTTTTTCACTATGGCTATTCGTAGCCTTAATGAAAGGTCTTTTTTGAAAGTGGCTTGATACCGAGGAATAATTTTTTTTAGAGATTTTTTAAGCAATACATTTTGTTTATAGCCTATTTCACAAATAACTATTTTTGGGTAGAAAGAATATTTTTTCATCTGCAAAAAAAGATTCTTATATGCCTTCAATCCTTTTTCTTTTGCAAATAAAGCGATGCTTGGCTCATGTTTTAGAATTTTTCCATAGATATGAAATTCATGCGCGTCAAGATAGGGTAGATTTGCAACCAAGATATCTATTTTTTTGTTTTTTATGGGCTCAATAAGGTTCCCATGAAAAAATTTTATTTTTGTTTGGTGGGTGTTGCTATTTTTTTTTGCTACCCGCAAAGCTTTTTTTGATATGTCGGTAGCGAATATTTTTACGTTTTTGAGCTCTTTAGCAAGCGTTACGGCAATAGCTCCCGATCCGGTTCCTATGTCCGCGATTGTTATAATTTTATTATTTTTAGAAATATCTTTACGCACGCGCATTGCCTCTTCAACCACGTATTCAGTTTCTGGACGGGGGATAAGAACATTTTTATTAACAAAAAATTTTCTTTTATAAAATTCTTTTTTTTGCGTTACATATGCTATCGGCTCATATTTAAGGCGTCTGCGTATGAGACGGAGAAATATTTCTTTCTGCGGGGCATTAAGTTTTTTTTCTGGGTATGTATACAAAAAGTTTTTTTCTTTTTTTAAAATATACGACAACAAAATTTCGGCATCAAGATGAGCCGAAAGCGAGAGGAGTTTTTTTTTGGAAAATTTTTTTGACGCATATTGCAATGCGTTTCGTATGTCCATGGAAAAAATAAAGCTAAGCTTTATAGATAATAAATGAGGGTATAAATTTTTTTGTCATCCCGCGCCTCATTTATTGTATTTCCTCTTTTTCAGCTTTTTTTAATTCTTCTGCTATTATCTTGAGATTTCCATTAATAATATCATTAATGTTGTGCCAACTTTTTTTTATCCTATGATCGGTTATCCTGTCTTGAGGGAAATTATATGTCCTGATTTTTTCAGACCTGTCTCCAGTTCCAATCTGTTTTTTCCGTAGGTCCCTTCTTTCTTTTGTTGTTTTTTCTATTTGATTGGCGAGTATCCTGGAGCGTAGCACTGACATCGCTTTTATTTTATTTTGGAGCTGCGATCTTTCATCTTGGCACTGTACAACTGTTCCCGTAGGAAGATGTGTTATGCGTACGGCAGAATCAGTAGTATTAACACTCTGACCTCCTTTTCCCCCAGCGCGAAAAACATCTATTTTCAGATCATTTGGTTTTATGTCAATATCAACTTCTTCGGCTACTGGTAAAATTGCTACCGTTATGGCAGAGGTGTGGACTCTTCCTGATTTTTCAGTTTCGGGCACTCTTTGCACTCTATGGGTTCCGCTTTCGTATTTTAAATAGCCATATGCGCCAAATCCAATAATTTCAAATATGACTTCTTTAAATCCTCCAAGCCCGGTGCGATTGCTTGAAAGTATCTTTGTCTTCCATCCCATATTCTCGGCAAAACGGCTGTACATCCTGAAAAGCTCCGCGGTAAAAAGCGTTGACTCGTCTCCTCCGGTGCCAGCTCGTATTTCAACGATAATATTTTTTTCATCAAAAGGGTCTTTTTCCGAGATCATCTCTTCAATTTCTTTTTCAAGCTTGTCTTGAAGTAATGTGTAATCTTTTAGTTCTTGTTCGGCTATGAAAATAAGCTCGGTTTCCGTTTCGTTTTTTAATGTATCTTTTGATTCATTGATTATTTTTTCGCATTGTTCTAATTCCTTAATCTTTTTTATTACGTCATTGAGTTCCGAATATTTTTTGCTTAACTCATTATATTTTTTTGCGTCACTAAGAATCTCTGGCCGAGAGAGTTGATCTTCCAGGGAATTGTAATCAGTAAGAATTTTTGAAAATGTTTCTTTCATAGTATTAAGACTCTTTAAAAATGTCATCCCGCACCCCCGAAAGCTTTCGGGGGATCCAGAAAAGAATAAAATAAGTTAATCTACTAGATTCCCCCGAAAGCGTTCGGGAGAATGACAATTTTATTTATCTTTTCTTTTTTTATAATATTATTAAGTATACCATTTTTTTTGCGTCCGTATCTATACTGTTTTGCAAATAAAAAATCCCGCGAAGAATGCAGGATTTTTGAAATATAAGCTATTTTGATTCAGTCTTTTTCCCTGAAGCTATTTTTTTCGCATTGCTCTTTGCTTTCTTGGCTTTTTTTCCAAGTCTTTTTGACGCGGCTTCTTTCTGTTTTTTGGATCGTGCTTGGAATTTTTCTACACGCTTTGCGGTGTCAACGAGTTTTTGTTTGCCGGTGTAGAATGGATGGCAATGCGAGCATATTTCAACATGGATTTCGGATAAAGTTGATCCTACGACAAACATATTGCCGCAAGCGCATGTTACCTTTGCTTCTTTAAAGTATTGTGGATGGATTTCTTTTTGCATAAAATTTATGTTATATAGAAATATTATCATACTAAAGAAAATATTTCAAGTCTGT
>CAYJWS010000065.1:0-6111 GCA_964373925.1 uncultured Gammaproteobacteria bacterium | reverse complement strand
GCGATTCGTCACATCTTCATTCGGCTGGACGTGAGTGTCAATCAATTTGTAGATATTGACCGCTGTTTCGCCGTTTTTTTGCCAAACGCTTGTGACAGTCTTTTTTTCGAGAACGTATGTTGTATCGTCAGTAGCCTGCGCGCCTCCTCCTTCTCCATCGCTCCCAACCCAATCCAGGCCAATGCTTTGGTCTGTACGGATTTGAGCCAAGAAATTAGTTATTGGAAGCGGAAGAGCCGTGTCTGATTGTAGCTTAACAGCATACGCATAACCTTCTTGGCTATCATTATATGTTCCTGAAGCAATATACCCGCCATCTATAGTTTGCTTGGCAGAAAAGAATCGTGAATCAATTCTATTAATCCATTTTTCCCAAATAATATCTCCAGAAGAATCAATCTTTGATATATATCCTTGGCTTATACCCCCTTGGCCACATAATAAAAAGTGATTATCAAATGTTTCTGTTAAATTGTAGATTTCTATATTTGGGTATATTTTATTCCAAAGCATTTCTCCATTGCTATCAATTTTTATGAGGATACGCCCCCCGGCCACAAGATATTGTCCATCAAGTGTTTGGCATATGGAGGAGTAATATAAGCTTTCTATATTGTCTATATTGTCGTAATATTTTTCCCACATTAACTCTCCTGAAGCATTTATTTTTACAATATACATCTTATCAGGGAATGTATTTGGCTCCCTAGTGCTTCCGTAAGCAATATATCCGCCATCTTGTGTCTGAATTACTCCAAAGCCAAGGCTTATTCCTTGGCCATTGAATAATTGAGTCCATAGTACATTTCCTAATGTATTGAGCTTAACTATATAAAACTTTGATTCATTATTATCACTGATGTAGCCGGTTATTGCGTAATTATCATCGTTGGTGACAATGATATCGATACCTTCATTATTATTGAAGTCTTCAAAGAGTCTTTTTCCCCATTGAATATCGCCACTTGAAGATATTTTTGCTACATAGCTTCCTCCATTTGCAAGCCCTGTAAAAACGAAGCTTCCATTAGGAGAAGATTTAATCGATTTAATCCACCCCCCCCCTTGGTTCAAGTATTTTTTCCCATATTATATTGCCAGCTTTATCAAGTTTCACCAAGTAATTATTGGCATTGGTGCCTCTCTTCCAAAAAAGGCCAGCGCAGATGATGTTACCTATAAAATCAACATCAGAGGAAAAAAACCATTCCTGGGCGTCTGCTTGACCCACGAGCTTCTCCCACTCCACCTCCGGCGGGGAGACTTGCTGGGCTGTGAGATGAGAAGCTATAACCGAGAAAACAAAACCGAAAACGACCGAAACTGAAAAACGTATGCGAGACATGAGAAACTCCTTTCACAAGAAAGTAACGAGTAACGGGTAACCAGTAACGAGTAATAGGAACGGTCATTGCGAGCGAAGCGAAGCAATCTCAAGACTTTGGGATTGCCGCGTCGTCCCGCCAGCTTTCAGGACTCCTCAAATGTATTGTTTTATTGCTTCATGGTTTCATTGTTTTGCATTGTCAAAGAACCACCTTGTATACTACGATGTATTTATGTTTTCGTCAAATAACACAAACAATAGTATTTTATAAATGGTAGATATTATTTTTTTAAGCCATTATTGAGTTTTGAAAGAAAAATGGATATGTGTTATAATATCTTTAACGCAAATATATAATAAAAAATAAAATATGCCAATACAAAAAAGAAAAAGAACTCCAAAAAAGAAACTAGCCCGCCAAAAGGCGATCATTACAACAGAGGTTTCCGTGCTCGCGGCAATAGCGCTCTTCTTGGCCGCCTTGCCACTCGCGGTTATTATTGGGCTTTGGTCGGCGCTTTTTGCGATGGTTGTTATACAAACATAGTATGTGTGTTAATTATAACGTTTTTGAAAATACAATAAAAACTCCCCATGTTATGGGGTTTTTTTACGCATTACATTTTTAATATGCCTTCTTTTATTAAAATTATAAATAATAAAAAATTCTTTATACTCGCATTTCTCTTGGCGCTGATTTTACGTTTTTGGGGGATAACGTCGCAGGATATACAGGGCGATCATGCTCTTAATGCCTCCCGTGCGCTTGGGTGGCTTGATTTTCTCGCGGGACAAGGGCAGACATCGCCCGTGATTTGGTTTGAAGCAAATCCTTGGTGGGGAAGGCTTTCCTTTCATGATCATCCGCCGCTTGTATTTTTAATACAGCGTATTTCTTTTTTGATTTTCGGAGAGAATTCTTTTGCTGCTTTTTTGCCTTTTGCGCTTGCCGGCGTTGGCGTAACTATTATTATATTTTACATGCTCAAAGAGAGACTTTCGGAGAAATCGGGCATACTCGCCATGGTCCTTATAAGCGTTTCTTCATATTCCATCTGGGCGGCGCGCACGGGGTACCTTGAAGGCGTTCAGATATTTTTTATAATGCTCGCTGTTTTCTTCTTTATAAAATTTTTAGAGAAACAAAATCCAAAGTTTCTCTATCTATGGGGAGTGCTTGTGGGCTTGGCAATACTGTGCAAGTACACTTCTCTCTTTTTAATTCCCGCGGGCGTTGTTCATTTGGCGATTTTTAAAAGAGAGGTTTTTAGGAAAAAACATTTTTGGCTTGCCCTTGTTCTCTGCGTTGCCATTCTTACTCCCGTCATCATTTATAATATTGAGGTGTTTCGATATCGAGGGCATTTTGACGCGGCACTCTCTTCTATGGTTGGCATGAATCCGAAAGATTATGAGGTGTTGTCGTATAGAAATCTTAACGCGAATATTCTTGGTAATATTGTTTTTATTTTTAATATCATGCGCTCAAACGCATCGTTGCCTTTTTTTATCGCAGAAATAATTGCCTTAGGTTACGTCATTTTTCTCGCGATAAAAAAGAAAGCCGATCTCTTCTTATGTTACGTCCTTTTGAATATATGCTTTTTAATTGCGATGTTTTCTTTCTCCAATCCCGCGAGCAGATTTCTTTCAATAATAACTCCTTTTCTCATAATTATTTTTACCGTTTTTATTCATGATTTTTGGCATATTTATTTTTCGGGGAAATCCTGGAAAAAATATTTCGTGTATCTTCTTTTTATTATTTTTTTGGGAGAATTTTTTTATATGATAAATACGAATATAGTATCGCGACCATACGGGAAAGCTGGTGTTGCCTATTCAGATTCACGGCGCTATAATCAGGGCTTTTTGGAGCTTGAAAATTATCTGAAAAAAAATATTTTTGGCGAGCTGCCAAAAAGGCAGAGTATTCACAGCATGAAAGATCTCCGGTATAATGACGTTAAGGGGCGTCTTATAATTTTGTTTGACGAAAGAATAGATTGGTTTTCGCGAGTGTGGTACATACAGAGGTATCAGATGTATTACAATATTCCCTTTATCAGCTTTACCGATCTTTCTCTGTCGCTATCGCAAGAGGAAAATATCCTTGAGGCTTTGCGAAAGACCGGCGCAAAGGATTTCTGGTTTATCGGCGGCGTTGGAGACGGAGTGGCGTCGAGAGACAATAAAGAGTATAACAATGTCATGGAGTCATTCATGAAGCTTTTGGAAGAGAGCGGCATTCATTTTCAAAAAGAAATTAAAGATTATAAAAAAGATGCCGTATTTACAATTTATCATTTTAATCTTGAGAAAAGAGTTTAGCAACTATTGACATTTTTTTGCCCTTGGAGTATCGTATACCGTTGTACCTTAAAAAGTTCTATACACATATTTTATGCCTTAAGACAGAAAGAGAAGACGATGGATATATCATGCATTGCTGTTGATTTAGATGCTACATTGTGCAGATTTCAGGGAGGAAAAGGAGGGCTATTTTCCATATTTGTGTGTCCACAAGCTTCAGAAAATGATGTTAGAGAAATATATGAAAGAGTAAAAAAGAATCAGGGATTTTCAATAGAGAAAATGCAGAGAGGAGTTGAGGAAAAAATAGGAAAAAAATTTAATACCCTAGAAGTAGAACAAAAATTTTCCGAATGGCTTAGGCGCAGTCTTGTATTATATTCTGATTCCATTCCATTCCTCACGCATTGTAATGCACGCGGCCATGCAATATGTATTGTCACATTTGGCGATACACAGCTACAAGAGCAAAAAGTTGCCGTGCTTGATATTCCCCATAATGAGCTTTTTGTTACGGAAAAAGAAAATGGCAAGCCGCGCATTTTACTTGAGCTTTTAAAAAAATATGGCAGCCCTCTTGTTTTTATTGACGACAAGCCAAGCGAACTTGATCGCGTGAGAGATCAAGGAATGGACGAAAGTGATGTTATTACCGTGCAGATATATCGAGAAGACGGGCCCTATGGTGGAGAGGAGCCAAGATTTGAGCATCACAAAGTTTCATCGCTTCACGAGGTTATGCCGATACTTCTTTCAGCCACAACACACGCATAAAATACACCGCAAAGCGCCGAAACCTATAATTTTACGGCGCTTTTATTATTTATTTTTTTTTATATCTTGACTTTGTCGTTTTATGTGATACAATCTTTATAATTCGCACATTGAATATATTTGCACCTTAACAAAAGAAGAGGAGGATTTGCATGGAAAATGCAAATATGAAGATATCGCTTGAAGGTATCAAAACATTTTTAGCCGAGAATAAGGATATTGGCAACAGCAGGTGCGTACATTCGCGGTCGCTAAAATCTCATTATGCTTTTATACACTTTTTTAAATTTTCTCAGCAGGAAAATGAATCGTTGGTCATAAAGGATATAATGCCATGGCATCTGGAGGAGCTTTCTGGAAATAATAGAGAGGAAACAATACGATTCATTAACGCAAGCACGCACCATTTTCGTGAACGATTGAGGCAATTTGAAGTGCCGCTTACGAATGCGTACGATGTTTATTCTTACCACGATAGAGTATTTCATGTATTCCCTTATGTGGGTAGAAGTTTGGATGCTATTTTTAGGGATGAGCAGAAATCTACTGTTCAAAAAAAGGAATTTCGTTCTATCTTAGCGCAAGTGATTCAGAATATAGCGAAGGTTTTGCAGTATTCCGGAGATCCGATTATCGGCCTAGATGCCCAGCTTTCGAATTTTTGTCTGGATGAGTTTAATAACATTGTGTATATCGATGTTGTGCCCGCGCTTTGCGAATTTCAAGGGATAGTGCATGTACATTATCCAAATCCGCTGGATATCTTTTCGATTCAGCGCGAGATAGTGAGGAAGTTTAAACCACTTGGGATTTTGAGGCGACTAAGGTTTAGCCTTATGATTATTGACGCGTCGCTTGAAACTTGTTTTTATTCCGCCATTCGAATGGCCATGGGAGGCGCCTTTTTCGCGGAGGTATATGAGTTGTTTAATAGTTTGCAGGATGTTTCTATTTTGTCCCGCACAAAACCAGAAGTTCTGCAAATTATTGAACGAAATCTAGGAGACACGGACAGTATTCGTGAAATTGCATTGCGCCTTATTCCCCATCGTACACAGAATAGAAAGGAGGAACTTAAAAAAGTTTTTGATTTAAGCAGCGACTTTTCCGCCTACAATATACCGAAAAGCGAACGCCTTCCGCAACTTAGAACTCTTCTTTTGAAATATATATAACCACTTGATAAGGTCGCATTCGCGGCCTTATTCTATTTCCAAGATAATAGGGTAGTGGTCGGAAGTGAAATATGTATATTTGTTTTTTACTATTTTGGCGCTATGGATGCGCGGGATAAGATTTTTTGAAGTAAAGGCGTATTTTTAATGTATTCAAGATTAGGATCTTCCCTAACCTGCATTTTAAATGTTTCAATAGCTCTAGTTACATCAGGAGCATCTACCTTAATTATCTTCTTTCTTTCAGGTTCATAGTATTTTATTAAAGGGGCAATCTCTCTAATCAAAAAATCAATATCTGCAAATGTAAGTTCTCTCCAGAATTTCTCTTGCAAAACTTTTATTATTTTATCTTGTTTTTCTTTAACAACCTGCAGATTAGAACTCCAAATATTCTCAATTCTCTCTAAAATAAATTCTTCCTCTTCATAGATTGCTTCTTTATCATCTTCTTTAACGTAACTAAACAAATCGACACAATGTGAGATAAATGTCTGAACTCTTCCATCTTCGAATTCTGTA
>CAYJWS010000064.1:0-6414 GCA_964373925.1 uncultured Gammaproteobacteria bacterium | reverse complement strand
TGAGACGAATATGCCAAGATAGAATGTATATTTGTTTTTTGTGTAAAAGATATTAAATGCAAAACCTGTAAATGCAAATGATCCGACTAGCACCGGCAAATATGATCTTCCGAGCTGGACTCCTTGTGTAAGCTCGCCCCAAAGCAAAGGAAGCAATGCGCTCAAAAGAACTAAAAGCCAAATTATGCTTTCTTGGATAGAAGATTGTGAATGATAAGCTATAAATAAGACTCCAACAACAGAGAGAGAAAATATCCAAGATTGCACCGGAAGCATGTAGAAAAAATATTTATAAGTCCATTTCCATCCGGGACGCTTTACTGGAAAAGGAAGCGGCATGTTCATTTTAGCGAAATACATAGGATATACTCGGAAGCGATTTTTTACGTGGCCTTCATAATAATAGCTTATATATCCTTTTAGATTGCTTTTAATATCTGGAAGCATAAAAACAAGAAAAATGAAACAAAATCCAAGAGCAACAGATGCGAGGTAGTTAAAACCTATAACATGTATTGATATAAAGATAAAAAGTGCAATAGAAATTATTTTTTTTAACAGGATATTTAATTTTTTATTAGCATGTTTAATATAGTGGTCTAATGAGAATTTTTCCCTGCTAACAATAATAGCATTAAGCCTTGGGTGGAGTTTTTGGTTATATATAAGTTTTATAATTTTTTTATAGCTAAGTTTTATTATGATGATTCCTAGTATGAAAAGCGCGATAAGAATGGCATTGATAGTAAAATGAAAGTTTTTAGATAATGCCTCTAAAACTTGTTTATACTCTCCGGCAAGTAAAAGCGTGTGATGTTTGGAGAAGCCGAGCGCGGCAAGATACAGTAAGATATATTTCCTTGATGAGGGAGATGCCATAGCATTGAGGCCGAAAAGAATCCCAGAAGCAATAAGCATAAGAAACGCGCCATCTTCTATATACAAAAGAAAAAGCACGGATATAAGAAAGAGGGCGGTAGATACGGTTGTATGGCCAACATAGATGGTCATGGTCCAAATAAGTATTGAGGATACGAAGAGAAGGCTAATAATAAAGGCGATTTTTGGTTCCCATAAAAATTTTCCTATACCGTAGATACATATAGTGGATACGATATTAGAAATACAGTTTAAAACGACATACGGGTGATCAGATTTTTTATCGCGTAATATTCTTTGCATGATCGCAATAAAAAATATTGTAGCATCTTTCATAAGGCTTTTATATTCCTTTTTGTGCATATCCGATGGCCATTTCCATGTATTTGATTCCGATGCCACTCGAACCATAATTTGGTTATCGGTTTCAATGCCATAGTACTGAATCTTTCGAGTAGAAAAAGAAATAGCAGTGGCTATTGTCGAAGATATGGCCAATAATATTAAAAAATATATATCAAGATTCATATTATGTTATTATTTTATGAATATTATGCATTTTATAGAAGTACGACGATTTGTTTTTAACAAGCATGCTAGGGACTCCTTCCTCAATAATATTTCCTTCATCTATGACGATAAGTTTGTCGGTATTCATTACGGTAGAGAGTCTATGGGCAATTATTAGCATTGTTATTTTTCCTCGAAGGTTTTCAAGCGCTTTTTGTACGAGCAACTCTGATTCATTATCAAGGGCGCTTGTGGCTTCGTCAAGAATGAGAATTTTTGGCTTTCGGGCGAGCATGCGCGCGAGTATGATTCTTTGTTTTTGGCCGCCGGAAAGAAGAACGCCTCTCTCTCCAACCATGGTATTAAGTTCCTCGGGCTGACCTAGTATAAAATGATCGATATTCGCGAGCCGCGCAGCCTCCATTATTTCTTTTTTTGTCAGCGATGGTTGATAAAATGCGATATTATTTTGAATGGTATCATTAAGAAGAAACATATCTTGCGCCACATACCCGATGTTTCGACGCCATTCTTTTAGATTAATGTTATTGATGTCCTCTCCATCTATGAGAATGCGGCCATCGTGAGGTTCAAGCAGCCGTAACATGAGATCTACAATAGTTGTTTTTCCCGCGCCCGAGGGGCCAATAAGTCCCACTGCTTCCCCTTTGTTTATGGCAAAAGAGATATTTTTTATAGTTTTTTTCCCGATTTTGTACTCAAAAAAAACATCGCGGAACTCAAAACATTTATTAAAAAAGAATTTTTTTGATCCGGAATTTTTTTCTTGATAGAGTATTGCATTTTTTTTGAATTCAGACACGCTTTTTGAAAAAGGAAGGAGTTGGTTTACGTTTTGCAGCTTTGCTTGCAATGCTTGTATATATGAAAATATTTTTTGTATCAAGTACATTATAACTATAAATGTTCCAAGATCAAATGTGGTGAATCGCGATGAAAATATATATATAAAAGCGATGAATATTATGGACACTGGCTGAATAAACGCGGTAGGAAGATTGCTATAGTATGATATTTTCGTAATCGCGTTTTTCAAGTCGTTAAAATAGCCTTCTCCTTTTTTTAACACCTCATCTTCAAGCGCCAATGATTTAATGGTTTTCATTCCTATCATGTTTTCGTTTATATGGTTTGCCACATACTTGTTGGTTTTAGTCACGAGCTGGGAGTATGCGCGTGTTTTGTATATGTAAGGCTTTAAAAATAAAAAAAGCACTGCGCCAAAACCTAATGTGATAAGCGTAATAATAAAATTAATATTTATGGCAACAACTATATAAACAATAAGGCTTGTGAATAGAAGAATGGAGCTGCTAAATTCAGTCAAGAGGTTCGAGCTCGTTCCAACATCTACCATAAGAATTTTCTCAAAATATCCAATTTTTTGTTTCATAAGATGCGTCCAATTTGTTTTGAGAGTAAGGCGAAGCAGTTCAGTCCTTTCATTTTTTTCATATGATGTCATTATCAAGGTTCCTTGGTATTTTGCAAGAAAGGTAAGACACGCTTTTATCAAAAAAAGTACGCATATAAACATTAAAAGCGCAAACACGTTAAATGGAAGATGAAGCGCATAAAAAAATTTTTCAATCATTTTTGATATAAAATCAGTTCCTTGTGATTTTCCTCCGGTTATAAAGGAAAAAAGTGGTATGATGGCGTTGATTCCGATGCCTTCAATAATGCCGCTTATGAATCCAAATAAAGTTAAAATAAGGATTTGCCCTTTATATCTTCCAAAGGCGTCAAAAAGTATTTTTATCACATAGAGAATTCTCTGTTCTTGTTTTTTTATATACATAATTTGAAATACTATTTGAAAATATTACGCGTTGTTTTTTTGGTACCATGCATAAGTTTTTTGCAAGCCTTCTTTGAGGTTTGTAGTATAGCGCCAGCCTAAACGGGTGATGCGCTCCACGTCAGTAATTTTTTTCGGCATACCGTCGGGTTTTGTAGTATCCCATCGGATTTTTCCTTGATATCCCGTGATTTTTTTCATAAGCTCCGCAAGCTCTTGTACGGTAATTCCGACACCAGTTCCGATATTGACGAATACTTCGTTTATTTTGCCTTGTTCTTTTGGGGGATTGAAGTTATCCATAAGAAAAAGAGAGGCATGCGCGAGATCATCTACAAAAAGAAATTCGCGTAACGCGACACCCGTTCCCCACACTTCCACATATTCTTTTTTTTGTATTTTAGCTTCATGAAATTTTCTAATAAACGCCGGAAGAACATGCGAGTTGTTCAAATCAAAATTATCGTTGATTCCGTAGAGGTTTGTCGGCATCGCGGCAATAAAGTTTGTTCCGTATTGGCGGTTGTAGCTGTGGCACATTTTTATACCGGCGATTTTTGCAATAGCGTAAGATTCATTCGTCGGCTCTAGGGGACCGGTAAGCAGATATTCTTCTTTCATTGGCTGGGGGCAAAGTCTGGGATATATGCATGTGGAACCCAAGAAGAGTAATTTTTTTACCCCATGGATGTATGATGTGTGTATGATATTATTTTGTATCGCGAGATTTTCAAAAAGAAATTGCGCCGGATAGGTGTTATTCGCGTGAATACCCCCAACTTTCGCCGCGGCAATGAAGACATACTCCGGTTTTTCTTTTTCAAAGAATTCTTGTACGGCTTTTTGGTTAATAAGATCAAGCTCACTGTGAG
This sequence comes from uncultured Gammaproteobacteria bacterium, assembly GCA_964373925.1. Taxonomy (GTDB): domain Bacteria; phylum Patescibacteriota; class Patescibacteriia; order Buchananbacterales; family GWA2-38-13; genus CAYJWS01. The sequence goes on along the minus strand of CAYJWS010000064.1, from coordinate 2,331 downwards.
TTTTATAAATAAGGTTTGAGTAGCCATTCCCCTGGAGTGCTCGAAGAAAAGCGGATCCAACCAGCCCTTTGTGTCCAGCTATATAGATTTTTGAATTCTTACGCATAGAATTAATTTGAGACTCTTAAAAAAGTAAAATTGTCATTCCCCCGAACGCTTTCGGGGGAATCCAGTAGATTCATATATTCTATTTTTTAGATCCCCCGAAAGCTTTCGGGGGTACGGGATGACATTTTTTATTCTGTTTTAATTTATGTTTTTATTTCATTCATGTCGGCATCAACCATTAACTTTACAAGCTCATGAAAGCGAACCTTTGGCTCCCACCCCAAGGCTTTTTTTGCCTTGCTTGCGTTCGCTGTGAGATGGTGGACTTCGCTAGGCCTGTAATATTTAGGATCGATCTCAACATAATTTTGCCAATCAGAAATGCCGGCATGGGTAAACGCAGTTTCAACAAATTCTTTTACGGAATGCGCCTCGCCTGTTCCTATAACATAATCATCGGGATGTTCTTGTTGCAGCATCTGCCAGGCCGCTTCCATGTATTCCGGAGCATATCCCCAGTCGCGGCGCGAGTCGAGATTTCCCAAGTAAATTTTTTTATCTAGCCCCGCTTTGATGCGCGCGATGCCGCGGGTTATTTTTCTTGTTACGAACGTTTCTCCTCGTCTTGGGCTCTCATGGTTAAATAAAATTCCGTTGCATGCAAAAATACCATACGCTTCGCGATAATTTACCGTAGTATGGTATCCGAATACCTTGGCGCAGCCATAAGGGCTTCTTGGCCGAAAAGGTGTAAGTTCGTGTTGGGGCGGGAGAGAGGCGCCGAAAATTTCGCTTGAAGACGCTTGATAGAATTTCATTTTTTTTCCAGTTGAATCTTGGAAATCGCGTATAGTCTCTAAGATCCGTATAACTCCGAGCGCGTCAATATTCGCTGTGTATTCGGGGATTTCAAAACTTACTTTTACGTGCGATTGCGCGCCAAGATTATAAACTTCATCTGGATGTATTTTGTGAATAAGTTTTCGTATGCTTTCCGCGTCCGTGAGGTCGCCATAATGCAAATAGAGCCTTCGATGCATCTCGTGCGGGTCCTGATAGATGTGTTCAATTCTTTTTGTGTTAAATGTGCTGGCGCGCCGTATTATGCCATGGACCTCATATCCTTTCTGAAGCAAGAGTTCAGCGAGGTATGATCCGTCTTGACCGGTAATGCCAGTAATGAGAGCTTTCATAATAAATTAAAAAATAAAAATGTAAAAATTAAAATGATATTGTAAAACTAAAAATTTTTGGATCTTGTGCTATCCCGCTTCGGCGGTGATATTTTTGCATTTTGATATTTACATTTTAAATTTTTATTACCACTTGTTAATTGTTTTTATCATTTTCTTTTTAAGCATTGCGTAGTGCTTTTCCGCTTTTTTTTCTATTTGAGGAGAAACAAGCCGGAGTATTTCTTTTCCAAGAATTCTATATTGACGGCCGATTTTATTTGCCTGAATTAATCCCTTTTTAAGCAGGCGCTTCATAGTGCTTGGCGAAATCTTCAAAAGTTTTTGCGTTTCTTCCGTAGTGTAGATGATATGTGGTTGAATTTCGTTTTCCATGATTTATACAAGGTTAAAGTGTATATATTCATAGTGTATCAGAAGGTATCAATAAGTGTCAAACAGTATCATTGTGAATAAGTTATAATTTATAAAATTGACAAAAAATTATAAATATGTCGTTATAAATTTTTTTATAAATTACCTTAAATTACGAAGCTCGCATTTCTGTCATTGCGGGCGAAGCGCGGCGATCTAGCCGTAGATTGTTTCGCCAGGCTTGCAATGACGTAACTCCTTTGGTCATCGCGATCTCTCGACCTCGAGGCTCGAGACCGAGAGGGGAGTCCCGCAGTCGCGGGACGACGTGGCGATCTAATGTAGATTGCTTCTCCCCGAAAGCTTTCGGGGATCGCAATGACCATTAACGGCCACTTCACAATTTAAGATAATTATTAATCGTGGTATACTATATATGTATATGATTCTAAAAAAATGGAAAAAATTAGGAAAACCCAAGATTCTCGCTCAAGGCTATCATAAAAAGATAGTGAAGCAAAAGTTTTTAAATCCAAAATCACAAAAAATTGAAAATTTTTATCTTATTGGCCAAAATGACTGGTCAGTGGTATTGCCAATCACCATTGATAGAAAAGTAATATATGTTAGGCAGTATAAGCAGGGATGCGATAAAATTGTTATTGAGCTTCCAGCCGGAATGCCAGACTATAAAAATGAAAAACCAAGAGAGGTGATGAGGCGAGAACTTATGGAA
>CAYJWS010000063.1:0-6536 GCA_964373925.1 uncultured Gammaproteobacteria bacterium | reverse complement strand
CAATTCCTCTCGGGGGCAATGGTCTTGGCAGGTAAAATTAAAATTTAATGTGGTTATGTAGAAATTGTCATTATCTTATACATAACGGTAAAACAGTTTAATTTTGGTGGGTGTAGCTCAATTGGTTAGAGCGCTAGGTTGTGGCCCTGGAGGCTGCCGGTTCAAGTCCGGTCACTCACCCCAAATTATATATAAAAACAATATTTTTCAATTTACACAATATTATGATTTTGTTTATTAAGTCCATTTTTAGGATTGAAAAAAAGGAGAATGCTCGTGGAAGAAAAAAGATATATTGTTAAGGTTCCACTCAAATATTTTACGAAGTACAAGGATAAATGGGGTGAGGTTTGGAATATTACTATCGGCTACGTCAGCTTGCCAGCACATAAAGATGGATTAATAACCATTCCCGATTTCGTAATGGAAGATCTAAGACAGAAAGGAGTTCCCTTTAAGATAATAAAAGTCTTAGATTAGAGAAGTAGCTTCTCTAAAAATATTAAATTTTTGTTCTTTCCGATTTTTTCCAATAAAAAAACCACTGACATCTGCCAGTGGTTTTGAAGTTTAATGTGCTATTTTTTTATTCCCGTTTTGTTATTAATAGTTATATGCTTTTTTTAAACCATACAAAGGATATACATAATTATGTCAAAAGTTTCTAGAAATAGTGATTAGTAGAGGTTAAAGTATTAGGCTTGGTATGCATATACCACTATTTTATCTCCGAATAACGGTTCTAACGTCCCCGTCTGCCATGCCAAAGTAAAGCTCCGGTGGGCAAGTTTCACGATGCCCTGTTTAAAAAAATACACCTTGTCTTAGCGGTGTTTTTGTATGGGGAATAAAAAAATATTGACAACTCCACATATTAAATGTAAGCTAGTATAGTGAGAAATGTACGATCTTTAACATCAACTTTTTTTAGGAGGTGAACGGTGAGTAGCCAAACTCAGATCGAGAGGGAACAGGCTTTGGTTCAGAAAGCGGAGGTGGAGACTCAAGAAGAGCAAAAAGCCGTTACGGAAGATGTCGGAGAGGAGAAAAGCATCCAAAAGGAAATGAAAAAAAGTTTTGGATTGTGTGATCCAGATCTCATTGAGATTGGGGGAGGCAATCCCTTCAATTTTTATCCTTTCTAAGGTTCTTTCGTTCATCCTCGCAACCCATGTGATGCCAACTATATAGTTGGCATCCTTTTCTTTCAAGGAGAGTTAGGCGATGAGTAAGATAAAGGTAGGATATCTTGATCCAGTTACATCTCAAGGCCTTGATAAAACCACTTTTGGTTATATGGCCACAGAAAAGTATTTTCTTGATCAGGGAGAGATGGCAGAATTTATGAATTATCCTTCTCACGATGAGATTTGTTATGCAGTCGCACGGCAAGAATTGGATTATGGGGTTGTGGCTATAGAAAACTCAGTTCAAGGGTTTGTTTCAGAAACTATTAGAGCTGTCTGTGATGCTGAGATGTATGGAGGATTGAGAGTTCGCGCTGAAGTTGTTATTCCAATAGAATTGTACTATTTAAGAAAGGAGTCGAGAGATGCGCCTCCCAAGGCAGTGCTTTCACATTCGGTAGCATTGCAACAATGCAGTCGATTTATTCGATCATTAAGAGCAAAAGGGATTAACGTGGAGACACGCAGATCAACGGGCGAGGCGGCATACGAGGCTAGCCAGAATCCAGAATATGCGGCACTTGCTAATACTCGCGCCGAAAGTGCGTACAATTTGGTTCGTATAGAACCACGTTCGGTTACGGACCATAAAACTGCACGAACTCGTTTTTGGGTTTTAGGAAAACAGCATGCCCAAAGAACTGGAAAAGATAAGTCGGCATTTCTTGTCTCCTTGAGTAAGGACGAATGCGGAGTGCTTTGGAAAACTCTAGGATGTTTCTTCGGTACCGAAATTGAGGATTCTGTATATAAACAACAAGAGAAGTGTCCAAACCTTCTCTATGTCTATCCTTTGCCCATTCCCGGAAGGCCATGGGAATACAACTTTCTCTTAGAATTCAGCGGACATGTTAATGATCCTGAAATTCATAATGGTCTTGAAAATTTTATGTACAGCGGATTATCACTCATGCATGCGCGTTTTTTAGGCTCTTACCCCAGTGCCATTTAGGAATTGTGATATCAACGGGCCTTGTTTCAAGTGAACAAGGCTTTTTACTTTAGTTGATACTTTGCTTTCAAGGGTGTTTTTTAAATCCTTTTTACGATACTTGTATATCTTTTTTCAGATTTTTTAGGATGTGCTATAATAATGACACGCAATAATTTATTAAAATGCTAATTATTAATTAATCAAACAATATGACAGAAAAACAAACATTGCTCGAGGTGCGCGAGCGTGAGTTTACAACTACGCTTAAGGTCTTGAGGGCGTTTCCAAAAGACAAAGAAAGCTTTAAGCCCCATGATCGTTCACGATCAGCAGGCGAGCTTGCTTTCACGCTCGCGAGCGAAGAAATGATAAATGTGCAAGCGGCAGAGGGAGTTGTAGATTTTCAAAAGCTTTCACAGGATATGCCAAAGACTATGGATGAAATAATTTTTTTGCTTGAAAAGAATCATGCAGAGGGAACAAAAGCAATAAAAGCCACATCTGACGAAGATTTAAACAAAACTTTGAAATTTGGCAAAATGGATATTAGAAGAATTGATGTTATGTGGTTTATGCTTTTTGATACTATTCATCATAGAGGACAGTTTTCCGTTTACATCCGCATGGCAGGAGGAAAGGTTCCGTCTATTTATGGCCCTTCGGCAGACGATCCGGGCGATATGTAGAGAAAGTAAAGCTTTACACAAGCCATCCTTATTGTAGGATGGCTTTAGATTTAAAATAAACTTTATAAATATGAAAAATTGGAATATTGTACCCGACATGAAGATTATGGAAAAGACAATAAAAGCTCTTAAGCAGAATGGTTTTGAGGCAACGGCAGTTGGCATTGGAGCGGAGGCGAAGCAAAAATTTTTAGATTTGATTCCACAAGGTGCAGAGGTGATGAATATGACCTCTATAACGCTTGAAACGCTTGGGCTGGTGTTAGAAATCCAAGAATCTGGAAATTACAATTCCGTAAAAAAGGAATTATCTAGCATGGATAGAAAAACGCAAGGCCGAGAGATGCAGCGCTTGGGAGCCACGCCCGAATGGGCCGTGGGAAGTGTTCATGCAGTTACGCAGGACGGACATGTGCTTATTGCGTCTAACTCCGGAAGCCAGCTTCCAGCATATTCCTATGGATCAGATCACGTTGTCTTTATAGTTGGCGCGCAAAAGATTGTTAAAAATATTGACGAAGGAATGAAAAGAATCTATGAGCATAGTCTTCCGCTTGAAAGCGAGCGGGCAAAAAAGGCATACGGCGTTTCTGGGAGCTTTGTTTCGAAAATTTTGATATTACAGAGGGAGCCAAAGCCGGGAAGAACGCATATTATTTTAGTGAATGAAGTGCTTGGGTATTAAGGGAATACTTTTTTATTTTTATAAGATTATAAAAAGACCGGCCTGCGTGTATTTGCGCGGCCGGTCATATTTTTTTATGAGTCATTTTGATTTTTTACTGTAAGAGATAGCTGAAAGCATAGCTAAGTATATCTTGATTCTCGCGAGGTCAAGAAAACACGCTGAATAAAAAATGAGTCCAGCAGAGGTCGTGCTCTCTTTTGCCGATTTGCTCGCTTGGATGAGTGATCCAATATACAATAAAATTTCTTTTGCTCGCTGATTCATAAGAGACTTATTGTTTGCCTTAGCTGACAATTCCAACGCCACAAGCATAAGAAATTTTTGAGATTTTTGAAATTCTGAAATACTTTCACTTGGTATCCGGATAGCGCGCATATATATTGAGTGCCTATCTCTAAGTTTATTGAGGAGTTCAAGATAATGAGCGTCTTTTGGTCCTTTGATTTTATTGATCGAATCTACAAGCAGATCCTTTCCTTCCTTATTTTCAACAATAGAGCACATCATTACATGAAAACACTCAAGAGAATCATAAAAAATTTTTTTTGCACTTTCAATTTTGTTATCCACGCGATCTCTCCTCTATAAAAGTGTAAGGTACAAAAATAGTAATAAAGATCCATTTTTATTGTTGTATATATTGTAAAAAATTTCAAGTTGCGTGCGCTCCAGAATAGCATTCACGCTGCATTATTGCCTCTTGAAAAAAATTATTTTTTTTTATTATCTTTTTTTTGATGATAGGTATTGTAGATTTCTTTCAGGTGTTTATTGGTTACGTGGGTGTAAATCTGTGTTGTGGTGATGGATGAATGCCCAAGCATTGATTGCACGGAACGTATATCCGCGCCATTGGCTAAAAGATCCGTGGCAAAGCTGTGTCGCAAGGTATGCGGCGTGACGTTCTTGGTAATGCCGGCTATTTTAGAATATCTTTGAACAATTCTCTGTATTGACCGCGGAGTGAGGTTTTCTGGATCTTTGGCGCCTTTTGCCTTATCGTGGCGCACAAAAAGCGCGGGTGAGAGGTCATTTCTTTTTTCTAGATATTTTCCAATCCAAAATTTTGCTTGATTGGAGAGAAACGCCAATCGAAGCTTGAGTCCTTTGCCTCGGATCGTAAATTCATCTTTTTTGAGATTGATCTGTTCGCGTGTAAGCGACGAAAGTTCTGAGACACGAAGTCCAGTGGAAAAAAGAAGCTCAAGTACCGCTTTGTCGCGGAGTTGTATAATTTCCTTTTCTTCGGTCTGCATGGGTGCTTCAAGGAGTCTTTCAATGTCATTACTCTCTAGAAAATTCACCTGGCGTTCGGGAATCTTGGCAAGCTCGATTTTTTCCGGCGCAAGCGATGGAATATCTCTTTTTGATAGATATTTTAAAAATGACCGCAGGGCGATGAGATGATAATTTTGCGTGCTTTTTTCAAGACCGTTTTGCGTTGCCTCGCGGTTGAGAAATAGACGGAATTCCCGCACGCTGTCAAGCGTAATTTCGCCGGGATGAGGATACTCGGAAAATTCGGCAAAGCGCGTAAGATAGAAATAATAGTTTTTTACAGTATTTCTGCTTCTGCCTTTTTCAATTTCCAAGTATTCCAAGAATTCTTTTATGAGATTTTCAAGATTATTTTTCATAATAAATATTATACTAATATACGAATTGTATAAATGATACTAATGAATACTAATATTCGTAGCTATTTGTATTATTCGCATGCATTAGTATATTGGTATCACATTTATATTGTACGACACTTTTGTATTCCTTGCAATTCTTTTGATTTTATGATACATTATACTAAAGTATAATTTACAAAAAGCGGTTACTTGGCTTGGGCAAATATGTTGCCCATGTCTCGGCTTCACGCGCAAGGAGATAAAAAAATGTTAGACAAAAAAGCAAAGGATAAGATAATTAAAAAATTTCGGGCTCATGAAGGCGATACAGGGTCAACCCAGATTCAAATCGCTATTCTCACCGAAGAGATAAAACAGCTCACCGAGCATCTTAAGTCACATAAAAAAGATTTTTCTTCAAGGCGGGGTTTGCTTAAAAAGGTAGCAGAACGCCGCAAGCTTTTGATATATCTTAAACGAGAAGAGCCAGAAGGATATGAAAAGCTCGTTAAAGAGCTTAAACTCAAGATTGCCCAGCTTCTCCAAAGCGAGGAGCAGAAGAAGGCAATGCTTGAAGAGGCTGAAGCTGAAATAAAATCAGATGAAGAAGTGATTAATCATCCTGAAAAAGAGGCGCTTCAGGCATAATAATTTTTTATAATTAAAATTCAAACAAAAAAACTATGATAAAACACAACGATCAGAGGGTTGGCGTTTTTATAGATGTAGCCAACATGTACCATTCAGCAAAAAATTTGTACGGATCCAAGGTAAATTTTCAGGAAATCCTTAAAACAGCGACATCCGGACGAAAGCTGATCCGCGCCATTGCCTACGTTATAAAATCATCAAACGCCGAAGAAGAGAGTTTCTTTGAAGCGCTCGATAAGCAGGGATTTGAAGTAAAGATGAAAGATTTGCAGATTTTTATGAGCGGAGTAAAAAAGGCAGACTGGGACGTCGGTATAGCCATTGACGCGATTAAAATGGCAGATAAGCTGGACGTTGTAGTTATGGTTACGGGAGACGGCGATTTCTCGCCGCTCATCACATATCTTCAAGAAAATAAAGGATGCCTTGTTGAGGTTATAGCGTTTGGGAAGACAACTTCTTCAAAGCTTCGAGAACTTGCCGATGATTTTTTTGATCTTGATGAGAATCCACGGTATTTAATGTCGCAAGGAAAAGAAAAGATGCATTTTTTTAAGAAATCAAATTTAAAAAGAAAATAATTCATAAATGCCGGTCTGGACCGCGTTGTTGGTTCTTGAAGCGTGGCACTAAGTGTCATTCTTCACAAACTAGTAACGTCACTCCACGCCAGCTCTTAGGATGTTTTGTATGGAAATACAAAAAAAGTCTGTCAACGGCGTAACGACTCTTGAGTCCACTTTTGCCGGAAAAAAATTTATTATTGAAAGC
>CAYJWS010000062.1:0-7013 GCA_964373925.1 uncultured Gammaproteobacteria bacterium | reverse complement strand
CGCGAGCCAAAATGATAGTCCCTGAGCCTGTCGCCTTTCGATCAACTCAAGGCGACCCTGAAGATATTGAATGGGTCGAAGGGCATCATTTTGGCTCAACAAAAGGGTCGGCCTTCGACTAGCTCAGGCAATAATACTTCAAAATCTTATGAAGCAACAGGTCTATTATACAAGAGACAATAATTCGTCAATATACGTATCAATGGAATAATTTTTTACAGACGTCAATGTATTTTTTCTCAATTTTTCTAAAACTTCCGGATGCCTTGTGATGTGGTAAAACACCTTTAAAAAATTTTCTTTGTTACCAGGCTCGAATGTAAATCCGTTAATATTTTCTTTTACAAGTTCGCTTATGCCTCCAATGTCCGAGGCTATGACCGGAACGCCGTTTGATAAACTCTCATAGATCACGGTGGGAGAGTTTTCATAACATAAAGACGGCACGAAACAAGCATCACTCTGGCTTAAAATCTGGGGAATATTTGAGTTCTTGATATAGCCGTACAATTTAAATCTTTCGTCTCCTGATATCATGGATCGTATTTCGCGCTCCGCTTTTCCGCTTCCTACAATCTTTAATTCCCAGTTTTTCTCTTCAGACGATTGTAGCATTTTTATAAGGAAAAAAATCCCCTTGCCCGCCTCAAGCTGGCCAATGAAAACAAAGTTCAATTTTTCTCCATAATTTTTTGCTCTATAAGCATCATCCTTTTGTATTTTTAACTGCACGATTGGGTTGGGCAATACCTTCCATTGGGAAGTATAAAAAAATCCTCGCACCTTATAGTACTTCATAAGATACGCCGATGGAGAAATAATCGTGTCGGGTGATCCAAAAAGCCTGCGGCATATTTTCTCGTACATCTTGTCAAGGATAAGAAAGGGCTTCTCATGTCCATAAAAAATAATTCCCGAAGGGCGCGTCAACTGCACATCATGGAGATAATGGATATTTTTTATTCTTAGCTTTTTTAAAAGTCTTGGGATAAGATATCCAATCCCCTTTAAATTATGAGTTATCACAAGCTCTGGCTTTTCTTCAAGTAAAATTTTTTTAACTTTCTTTCTGCTTAAAACATTGAACATGTCCATAGGATGCCATAAAACTCTCAAAAAAAGTGGTTTTTTTTGTATATCAATAAAAGAAAAAATGTTCAAAGATTTTATTCTAAAAATTATTAGCTTGCCTTCATGAGAAACTTCATTTTTCCTTCCAAGAGTAATGAGCGCGACTTCGTGATTTTTTTCAATAAGAGCGTTAATGGTATTTTTTACCACTACTTCGGCTCCGCCGCGCGTAAATGGCGGATATAAGCTGTGGATAAAGCAAATTTTCATATGTAGTGCGTCTTGTACTTTTTCATTAATATAATAAAGGCTATAATCCCAACGGCATCTACACCTACGTCTAAAAGACTCGCATGCCTACTAAAAACAAAAGTTTGATGAAATTCGTCAAACAGAGCGTAAACGAAAGGAAACGCGAAAGAAATAAAAAATATTTTTATTTCCGACGAGTGAAATGAATCTCGCATGGCTAAAAAAATTAGATACGTTAATACGAAGTATTCCGACACGTGGGCAATTTTTCTAAAAATAAAATCCCACAGCGTTGGAAGGGAAGATTTCAGGTCTGGTTGGTCTGAAAAATAATATATTACCGCCATCCAAAGAATCACTGCTGCCCATCTGATAATTTTTTTTGGCATAAAATTATTCTGACAAAATATCCACGAGAAGATCTCCTATCTTTTCCCAAGAATATTTTTCTTCTACTTTCTTCCTGCCAAGAATGCCCATACTTCTGGCTATAGCCTCATTGGAAAGAATTTCAAGGAGCGCTTGAGAGAGATTATCAGAATTCTTCGGTTCAACAAGCAACCCATTTCTTTCATGCTCAACTACGGTGCGTATTCCCGGCATATTGCTTGCTATAACCGGCTTGCCGCACGCCATAGCCTCAATTAAAACCATACCAAAGGCTTCGGACGCGTTTATGGAAGGCAGAACGACAACATCAGATGTCCGATAATACGATGGTAGAAGCGCGGTGCTTACGTTATTGCAAAAAACTACCCTGTCGCTAATCTTAAAGTCATATGCCATCTGGCGATAATACTCCAGCATATCCCCTCTCCCGATAATCATAAGCTTCGCCCTGTCCGCTACTCTTCGAAAAGCATACAGTAAAAATTCTACTCCCTTAAAATAATGCGCGCGATCCAGCCCGCCTACGAAAAGAATGACTTTCTTTCCCTGAAGATCATATTTTTCCAAAATATCTGGATCTTTTTGGCCTGGGACAAAATGACGAGAGTCAACCCCGTTGGGTATTTCAAAAAATTTATCTTCATGCGCTTCATAATATTGCCTCACAAAAGAAGATTTCGCGTAATCAAATGATGTTACTGCTATTTTTTTAGCTGCCTTAAGAATGCGTGTAAGATATCTTTCGGTGTACCATTCGACAATCCTCTCTTTCCATCCCGAGAGAATCACATCCATATGATAGATGACGAAAAGATTTGAATCTTTGTTTATATTCACGAAAGAAAGCGCGAATTCCGCGCCTCCAAAAAAAGGATAATGCAAAAAAATCGTGTCAAATCCGGCAAGCTCTTTTTTCATGCTAGGCACATACGCGGCATTGCCAAACGACACAAATGGCACCACTCGAATAACCTTGATTCCGTCAACACTATCTTCTTTTGTTTTATTGGAGTGGTAATGCGGCGTAAAGACGGTAACATCGTATCCCCTTGCTTTAAGTTGAAGCGCATGATGGTAGGCAACATTCCCAATACCTCCTTGATATGGTGGAAAAACTGCCGTAATTATAGCAATTTTCATGTCATTATTTCTTGAATCCGCCTTCGCGTTCCGCTTCGGCGGACGAGAAGGCAGTGGTTCATTATCCGCAGCGAGCTTTGGAAACGAGTGTCCAGAGCTTGCTCTGGGGTTCATACCATTGATTTAATCATTATTAAAATCATATCGCATTTATCTAAATAATACAAAATTTATCAGTTTGTCAAAAAAAGAGCTATGCGCTCCTCGTTAATTTTTTGTAAAAAATTCATTCTTCAATGAGATCCGCCCAAGAACGGAATGATTTTTTTTGAAACACTAAAATTGCGTTTTGCACGGACAAAAGCCCCAAAAGGGCGCACCTCATTCTTCTTTGTGTTATTTCTACTCCTAACAGTTTTTGCATTTCTTCTGACCCTAACTCTAAAACATCATCAATATTTTTTCCCTTAACATATTCACTCAATATAGAAATAGCTGCTTGGCTGATTGCGCACCCCTCTCCGGTAAATTTTATTTTTTGAATAATATTTTTTTCTATCTTTATGCTCGTGCCAATACTATCGCCGCATAATGTGTTTACTTCAATATGTTGAACGTTTGCATCACTCATCTTCCCCTGATTCCTCGGGTTTTTATAATGATCTAAAATATTTTGAGCGTAAATATCCATGGTTTGATGTAATGCCTTAAATGACCTTTTTTTAGTCATCCCGAATTCATTTCGGGATCTAAATGTAGATTGCTTCGCTCGGGCTCGCAATGACCCATGGCTTTGGTCATCCCGAATTCATTTCGGGATCTAAACGTAGATTACTTCTCCCCGAAAGCTTTCGGGGATCGCAATGACCTGATATTAGTATATGAGCATCATTTATCTAAACTTCTTATATACTTTTTTAACGGCATCTATAAATATATCAATTTCTTCCTTAGTATTATACAACGCAAGGCTCGCTCGGCTTGTTGCGTTTATTTTCATTATTGAATGAAGCGGCATGGTACAGTGGTGTCCGGCGCGTATGCAGACCCCTTCTTCTCCCAAGATATCGGCAACATCATGTGCGTGGATATCCGGCAGAGTAAACGTCGCGAGAGCAAGGTGGTTATTCGTATCTTTCGGGCCGTAGAGAACAAGATACGGCAATTCTTTTATTTTTCTAAAAAGATATTCTTTGAGTTCGTTTTCAATATTTTGAACTTTCTCCCATCCAATGCTTTGTAAAAATTCAATAGCCTCGCCAAGCCCGATAGCGCCGGCTATATGGGGCGTTCCTGCTTCAAACTTCCACGGCGCTTCTTTTACAGTAAAAGCTTCTTGCGACACTTCACGTATCATTTCCCCACCCCCCAAAAACGGCGGCATCTTCTCTAACAGTTCTCTTCTTCCCCATAATACGCCGATGCCGGTTGGCCCGTACATCTTGTGTCCGGAAAAAACCAAAAAATCGCAATCTATATTTTGTACATCAATTGCCATATGCGCGACGCTTTGCGCCGCGTCAACTACTGTTACTATATTTTTTTCTCTCGCGATTTTTATAAGGTCTCGTATTGGGTGTATAATGCCAAGCGCGTTTGACGCATGAGCAATGGAAAAAATCTTCACGCGAGAGTTCGCGAGCATTTTTTTTGCCTCTGCCACATCAAGCCTACCGCTCTTATCCAATGGTATATACAAAATCTCGATTCCCATTTCGTGCTTAAGCTCGAGCCAAGGCACTATATTTGAATGATGCTCGGTAATAGCAAGAAGAACTGCGTCTCCTTTTTTTACAATAGACCGTGCGAATGATTTGGCAATAATGTTCAATGATTCCGTGGCGTTGCGCGTAAAAATAATTTCTTGAGAATCCGCTGCATTAATAAATCGCGCAATTTTTTTTCGCGCGCCTTCAAAGAGCTCTGTGGCTTCTTCATCAAGAGGATTAAGGCTTCTGTGGACATTAGAGTTTGCATTCTCATAAAAACTCTGAATAGCCGCCAACACTCTTTTTGGCTTTTGCGTTGTCGCGGCATTATCAAAATAGACTAATGGCTTGCCATTGATTCTTTTTTGTAAAATAGGAAATTGTTGCCGGATATTTTTCATACACTAAAGAGTTGAGTACTTCTTTCTTACGGTATCCATGATGCGATGAACAATTTTTTGATCTTGAATTTTCATCACCGCATCAAAAAAAATGCCTTCTATAAAAAGCTTGGCGGCTTCATTTTTTTTCAATCCTCGTGATCGAAGATAAAACAGCTGCTCATCGTCGAGCTTGGAGAGGGTTGCAGCGTGGCCGGCTTTGACATTATTGGCTTCAATTTGCAACTGCGGCACCATCTGGCTTTTGGCGCGAACACCCAAAATGAAAGAATGGATTTCTAGTCGACTGTCGGTTTTTTGCGCGCCGTACGTAACCGCGATATTTCCAATATATTTGCTCTCGGCTTCATGTGCCGTTAGGCCTTTAACAATAAAACGGCCGTAGCTTTCGGGTTTTAAAAATTCAAAATTTTCCTGAAAATCCATAATCTGGCGGCCATTAGCAAAAAATAAAACTGTATGATTGACCCGTGCGTTGCCGTGAATGCGAAAATGGTTATTAACAAAAGAAACTTCCCCGCCAAAATAAAAATACGTTGATATAAGCTCCGCGCCATCTTCAACAGTAATGGTTCTATTATTTCTTAGAGCGCCCGCATTGGTATCTAAAAAAACACAAACATACTGAATGCGGGAATTTTTTTTACATACTATTTCGGTAACAAATTCCGGCAGTGTTTTTTCGGGCACAATTTCAATAATTGTCTGCTCAATACCTTCTTCCGCAACTATCTGGCAGTGCGCATCTTTGCCCGACTCCACAAAACGGATATTTTTGGTTCGGATAGTATCCACCGCCATATTTTATCCCACGCTCCCTTCCATCTCAAGCTCAATCATCCTATTCATCTCCACGGCATACTCAAGCGGAAGTTCTTTGGCAATAGGATCAATAAATCCGTTAACAATAAGAGCGGCGGCTTCTTCCTGCTTCAAACCGCGCGAAGAGAGATAAAAAATATCATCTTCGCTCAATTTCCCGGCCGTTGCCTCATGCGCGATAGTCGCGGTTGAATTTTTTATTTTCATGACCGGTACGGTATCTGATCGCGATATGTCGTCTAAAATTAAGGCATCACAATTTACATGTGAAATGCAATTATCGGCTTTTTCATGAATTTCCAAGAGACCGCGATAGAGCGACGTTCCTCCGCCCTTGCTTATGCTCTTCATTACGACTTTTGACGAAGTATTTGATGCGACATGAATGACCTTCGCTCCTGTATCCTGAAACTGCCCCTTATTGGCAAAAGCAACGCCTAAATGATCCGCTGTCGCGCCACTCCCCTTCAAAATTGAACATGGATACAGCATCGTAACAGCGCTTCCGAAATTGCCCCCAACCCATTCCATATGCGCGTCTTTTTCCACAATCGCGCGCTTGGTATTAAGGTTATAGGCATCCTTGCTCCAGCTCTCCACGCTTGAATAGCGAAAGCGCGCGCCTTCTTTCACAAACACCTCAACGCAGCCGGCATGAAGTGAATCCACTCCATAGCGCGGCGCACTGCAACCCTCAATATAATGTCCCTGCGCTCCTTCTTCAACAACAATCAATGTATGTTCAAACTGCCCCATGCCCATGGCATTCATCCGAAAATACGCCTGCAGAGGAAGGTCAATCACAACGCCCTTGGGAATATAGAGAAATGTTCCTCCGCTCCACACCGCGCCGTGCAAGGCCGCAAATTTATGAAGAGCAGAAGATACGCACTTCATAAAATATTTCTTGACCAAATCGGGGTATTGTTTAAGCGCCACGTCCATATCTTCAAAAATCACGCCCTGCTCTTTAAAGCGTTTCTTTAAACTGTGATAAATTACGGTGGATTCATACTGCGCGCCCACGCCCGCCAGCACCTGCTGTTCTGCCTTTGGAATGCCCAGTCGGGTAAAGGTCCGCTTGATGTCGTTTGGCACGTCTTCCCATTTCTGCGCCTGGCGATCTGACGCCTTGGCGTAATAGGTAATATTTTCCAAGTTCAATTTTGATAAATCCGGGCCCCATTGAGGCAGAGGAATTTCATAAAAAAGTTTCAACGATTTTAAGCGATGTTCAAGCATCCACGCGGGCTCATTTTTATCCTTTGAAATTTGGCGCACCAAAGCC
>CAYJWS010000061.1:0-7072 GCA_964373925.1 uncultured Gammaproteobacteria bacterium | reverse complement strand
GCCACCCGGTTGCTGTTGCGTTGATCAAACGCCACTGTCCATCGCATAGTACTATCATCAGAAATCGCACTGATGATTCTTATGAGAAGGTGGGCAACACCCACAAATTCTGGTGGCTGCACACGCCCACCTGCTCTTTCTCCTCAGTGAGCAAGAGTGATAACACTCCCACCCACAGAGGAGGGGACAATTTGAATAATTTCAAATTGTCCCGATTTTGAAAAGTATGCACAGTCCGGTCGTCGTGGCCGATCGGGATGAACCGTTCCTCTCTTAAGAGGACAACGCCAGTTCATCATAGGTTCATCCTCCACGAAAGGACCATGGCTTCCCCCAAACAAATGACGTTAGGATGGCTGTGCAGCCCCATCTACGTCAAAATATTGCAAAGGACAGTTTTTACCGCCTCCAAAAGGTGTCCCTCCCGAGCACCTTTTGGAGAAGGCAAATAGCATGGTTTTGCCTACTCCATAAGCCAAATTTTGTTTTTCCTGAAAACTTCATCCAAAACTTTCATTTCTCTTAGCCCCAATTACAAAGTGATTTGTAGGGAAGGAAAAGTATGTTATTGGATGATGACAGAATTTGTAAATACTATCATTTTCAGGTTATGCCAGAATGGTATCATAGGTAAAAAATTTTGTCAATACTATATAACATTAATTTAAATATTTATTAAATTTATATCTAAAATTAGACAATTATTTAATTTTATTAGCGTTTATAATTATAAACAAAAAAGAGATAATATTTTAATTTTCCTTTTTTCCTTTTTATTTTATTATTTTTGTTATGTCATTAAATTTTGACAAAAATTAAATACTATGATATCATGTTTTCAGAGTGTCTCATCGGCTTTACAGTAGGTGAGGAGGTGCCAGAATGAACGATTAGCGCCACATAAGGCTTCTAGCACTGTCCCCTTGAGACCTATCAAGGGGACAGTGTTTTAGAGCCGCGTTTTCAGGCTTGTTCATAAGAGCATACCTTATTTACAAAAGTCATGAGACAGTATTTACTTTTTTTTGTTCTTTTACGCGCAAAGGAGGTTTTTATGGGAGATTGAATGCTCTTTTTGGATCGCTTGTCAGTGTTTTTTCTCAAGCAAAATTTTTTTTGCGGTGCCCCTACATACTGTAAGGTATGATGACACTCTAATAAAAAGTAGTAGGAGGCTGCTCAATTATGGATAGTATATATCCAAAAAGAAAAATATAGCATCATCACATAAGCGATCCTTCGTGGGCCTGAGAAAATTTTTTCAGGCCCTTTTATTTTTCGCTACAATACCTCGCGGCAAGCCGCGAAGTCGCCGAATAGAAAGAGAGCGAAAAATACCCTGAGCCGCGCCGAAGGGTTACCTCTGATATCGCGCAGCTTGCTGCGAGGAGGTTCTTAACATTGTTTACAGCCTTTATCTATGGTATAATAAAAATATTATTTAGAAATTTTTAATCCTCCTTCGTCCCGCGGCCGCGGGACTACGGAGGACGAGTCATTAGTTTAATTCCCCACGAAAGTTTTCGGGGAAAAAGAGTCCAGAGCGAGCTTTGGGTTTCATACTTATTTAATTAAAAATGTCTCTTCTTAAAGATTTGGAAAACATTGGCTTGACGGAAAAAGAAGCAAGGGTATACCTTGCCACTTTGGAATTAGCGCAGTCTTCAGTGCAAGATATCGCGAAAAAAGCCGTTGTAAACAGGACGACAACCTATGTTATATTAGATTCGCTTATTAAAAAAGGGTTGGCAAGCACGTATCAAAAAGAAAAAAAGATATATTATATGGCAGAAAGTCCGGAAACTTTGGGAAGTTTATTCGCATTGCAGAAAAAAGAGATTGAGGAAAAGCAGAAATACATGCAAACCCTTCTTCCGGAGCTTCGGGCGATTTATAATCGCCAAGAAGACAAGCCAACTGTTAGGTTTTTTGAGGGCAAAGAAGGACTTCGCACCATGATCAACGAGATGATGTCATGCAAGGACAAGGTTGTTCGCATGATATACTCGGTTGATAATTTGATACATATATTTAATCAAGATGAGGTATTCCAAGCAAGGCAGATCCGCATTCAAAAAAAGATAAATACAAAAGTGCTCTACACAAAAAAACAAGGTGAGCTCCAATCAACTCCAGACGGAGAAAGAATTAAGATTTCTGAAGGAGAATTCCCCATAAGCGCCGATATAGCGCTTTTTGACAATAAGGTTCGAATCGCCTCGCTTGGCGGCAAAAAACTTTCCGGCGTGATCATCCAAGACGAGGAAATATATAAGACGCTTGTGTCCTTATTTGAACTTGCGTGGGAAGCCGCGAAAAACCGCTCTACAAAGAATAAGATGTAACCAATATCTTTTTTTACAAAAATAGAGGGCAAAACTCTCGGTTTTTTTATTTTGGCAATTATGGTATAATATTCACAAATACTTTATCCTAACCAAAACATATGTTAAAATCTAAAAAAATATTGATTATTGATGATGATAAGGAGTTTGTACAAGAATTTCTTGGAAAGTTTTTAGGGCAGAAAGATATGAAAGTTTTTTCTGCCGGCGATGGAGAAGAGGGGCTTGAGTTTTTAAAGAGCGAAAAACCCGACGTCGTGCTTCTTGATATTGTTATGCCCAAGCTTGATGGCATTGGATTTTTAAAAAAGTTGCGATACAACTCGGATGGAGATTTAAGTGATACTGCGGTGTTTATCATCACGCAGTTAAACGACGCAAAAAGGGTTGCCGAAACCGCGCAGTATAATATTAAAGGATATTTTATAAAAAATTCTTCAACATTTGATCAGGTAATCTCAAAAATCCGACAAATGAAATGAAATGCGTTATGTTTTCTTATTCATTTAAAAAACTGACAGCGCTTGATATCTCCGATGCTTCCGTAGAGCTCATGAGCCTTGAGAGGGGAATTCTTAAACCAAAAATTTTTTCATACAACAGAATGCTTTTGCCGTATGGAATAGTCCATGACGGCAAGATAATGAATGCGGAGCATTTAAAAAAATCCCTTAAAGAGCTTCTTGTATGCGCGCGTCCAAACCCGATAGATGGCGGGCTTTGCCTTTTATCGCTGCCGGATTCGCAGATTTTTACGACGGTTGTAAATCTGCCTTTATCTTTACAGGGCAAGTCTCTTAAGATGTCTATTCTCCATGAGGTTGAGACAAGCCACCCTGTAAGTGTACAAGATAATTATTTTGATTTTAAAGTTATTTCGCAAGACGAAGAACATCAGAATATTTTTTTTGCTGCCGCTCCAAAAGCATTTATCCATTCTTATTATCATGTGCTACGAGAGGTCGGCTTCATTCCTTTGGTTTTTGATATTGAAACATTGAGCCTTTCGCGCGCGCTTTTGCACCCTTCAGACGCGCACAAGACAATCCTAATAGCGGATATTGGAGCGCGCACAACCAATGTTGGATTATTTGAAAATAATACTATAGCGCATATTTTTTTGATTCCTCATGGCGGAGAGTCCATAACCAATAGGATTGCGAGTACGCTAAAAATTCCACTCCATCGGGCGGAACAATTAAAAAGGACTGCTCATATATTTTCTCGCCGTTGCAATATTGAGATCGCATCAGCCATTGAAAAAGAACTCAATGTCATTGTGAAAGATTTAAAGCGCTACATCCAATATCATTTGTACAGCGCTAAAAGCGATATTGATTCCATAATTTTGTGCGGAGGAGGCGCGTATGTGCCGGGAATTCATAAATTTTTCCAGTCAAAATTCCGTCAAAACATAGAAATACGAAATCCGCTTAAAAAATTAAACATTTCTGAAAAGGACGCAAAAAACATCCGATGTTTGTATTTTGCCAATGTGCTTGGACTCGCTTTGCGTGCTTTAGAGGCAGCGCCTGAAACACAAGGAATAAACCTATTACATCAAGCGCAATCTTTTGTGGAAGTTCCTCGGGCGCGCTCCATATCAATACATTCATTTGCAAGCTGATATTTAAGTACCTTGAATTCCGAAACTATAAAAAAGTTACTTCCTAAGCTTGCCTCTCGGCCATGAGCTCGAGGCCGAATGGTCGAAGGATAGTTGTTTGGCTTAAGGTAGCCCTTCGACAGGGCTCATGGACTAATAAAAGGTGAGTTTCGTAATTTAGTAAGTATACAAAAAGACGAGGCTAGTGCCCCGCCCTTTTGTTTAAAAGATGTTTTTACAGCAGGCCGTCAATAATAGCCTTGAATTGCTCAAAGGGCACGGCGCCTGAAACAAGTTTGCCGTTCACGAATGTCGCTGGTGTTCCAGAGACACCTGCTGCGGTGCCTTCTGACATTTGTTTGCTGATTTTGCTCGCGTATTTTCCGGAATCAAGGCAGTCGTTAAATTTAGAGGTATTGAGCTTGAGATCTTTTGCAATACTCTTCCACTTGTCAACGCTCATAGCTCCTGCCGCGTTTGCTTCAAATATTTTGTCGTGCATAAGATAAGCTTTTTCTGCGCCACCTAGTTCACCCGCGCACTCATATGCTTCAGCGGATTTTTGAGCCTGCGGATGAAAACTTAGGGGAAAGTGCCTGTAGACGAACCGAACCTTGCCTTTGTATTGCGACAATATTTGGTCAATTGTGGGCTTATGGCGCAAGCAGAATGGGCATTCAAAATCCTCATATGCAATTAACGTGACCTTTGCGTTTTTGTCTCCCAGTATATAGTCATCTTTTCCAACTGCGGGAAGCGCTGAAGGATTTCCCTCCGGCCGCTCTGGCGTTACGCTTGGAGTAGCAGTTGGCGCTGTGTTTCTCGCGTCAACATAAGAATCCGATCCCGAATTATTTCCAATAGATCCTTTTGCTAAAAGCACAAAAAATCCAATGGTGCTAATTACCGCGACGCCTCCAAGCACACCTATGATAAAAGTGGCCTTTGGCGTTATTTGCGGCATTTGGCTTTGTTCCGGCATATAAAGTTATGCGTTATGAATTATTTTTTTAATATTATTATATAGTGCTTATGCGTTTGCCTATTTTTTTATTGTTATTCCCATGAAAATGGGAATCCATGTCTTGAAAATAATTCTTATCATGGATCCCCGCTGGAGTTTACCCCGTACATTGATACGGGGCGAGGATGACAGAAAGAAGGCAAACCAATAAATCCTAAATATATAGTAAGTCCTAAATATATAGGATTTTATTGACTACTATATATTATAGTAGGTAAATATATTTTTGTCAAAAATTATTTTATCCACAGGGGATTAGACTGTTTTTTGCTATTGGCACAATGGGCTTTCCAAAAAATATGTTTCTTCGCATGAAACGCCTGTTTTTTTTGCACACGCTTTCTGTAAAAGCTCGTGCAATTGCACACTACGCGCGTCGCGCCGAAAAGATTTTTTGCGAGAAGTATTACTCCCGGATACAATTTGACGCTTAAAAAAGTCAAAGAAAAAATAAGCAAAAAGATTGCTCCGGAAAGTTCATAAAAAAGTATTGTGAGTTTTTTTTGCAGTTTTTTCATTTTATTCTTTTTAGTTTTTTCTTCCATTCTTTTAGCCGTTTGATATTTCCTTCTTCCAAAATAACAATGAATTGGGCTACGGCGATATCTCCAAATTTTTGGATGAGGCTTGTTATGGCTTTTTTTGAGGTATCTTTAAGATATGTTTTTCTATCAAGCGAGGGCGTATAGATATACGCGCCGCTTTGCTCAAACTCCCTTGCCAGAAGCCCTTTGTCATAGAGCCGTGACATGACTGTCATAACGGTTGTATAGGCAATTTTTCTTTTTTTTGGGAGTATTTCAAGCACATCTCTCACCGAAGCGTTATCTTTTTCCCATAAAATTTCCATAATTTCAGACTCAAGCTCGCCAAATAATTTTTTACTTTTAAAAATTTTCATAAGCGAAATTTTGTTTCTTCTTTCAATTTCTCCATAAGCATACTATTATATAAGTAATTATTCCACAAGCGCATATGTTGATACGCAAGCGAGACAAAACAAGATTTTTTGAAAAGAATCTTTTGGATTTTTTTGAAAAACATGGAAGAAAAAATCTGCCCTGGAGGAAAAAAAATATTACAGCTTATGAAGTATGGGTGAGCGAGGTAATGCTTCAGCAAACGCAGGTTGCAAGAGTTATTGAATATTATAGAAAATTTTTGAAGAGATTTCCAAGGGTAACTGATCTTGCAAGGGCATCCTGGCGGGAGTTTTTGCCATACTATCAGGGCCTGGGATATTATCGCCGCGGAGAGCATATGCTTAAAACGGCAAAAATTATAGTTACAAGGTATAAGGGAAAATTTCCTCAAACAAAAGAAGGGCTTATTTCGCTTCCCGGAATTGGCGAGTATACCGCCTCGGCGATTTTAAGTTTTGCCCGCGACAAGAGTAATCTTGCGTTTGATACCAACGCCCAGCGCGTGTATGGAAGATTTTTTTATGGCTCAAAAAATGCCACGGTTGATCGTGTGGCGCTTGAAAAAAATTTAAGCAATAAAAAGCAAAAGCTTAATTCCGCGGTTATGGATTTTGCAAACAGCGTTTGCTTAAAAAATCCTAAGTGCGCGATCTGCTCGCTATCGCGCCAATGCAGATATTTTCAGGAAAAAGGAAAAAACGAGATAACGATGCTAAAGCAGAAATCAAGTTTTCCCATGAAAGACGCGCAGGTGTTTTTATGGCTTCACAAAAATCATAAGGAATATTACTCGTCCAATCCCGACGTGTTTGAAGTGTTTGTTTTAGAATCCAATTGTAATTCTCGAGAAAAAATCAAAGCACATTTTAAGAAAAACTATAACCTTGAGCTCTCCGTGCGACCTCCGCATAAAAAAACGTATATTAAAGGGAAGCCGACAATTTTTGTAAACGCGCAAATCCTCTTGGGAAGGCATGATTTTGGGATATTTTCAAAACAAGAAATTAAGGATTTTACCCCTTGATATATATATTTTTTTTCATTATAATATGTATATTGCTTTACAAATTATAAATAAATTTTTATGGAAGATTCACACATAAAAGACCATAAATGCGCGTGCGGGCACGAACACGCATCGCATCATCATACTGATTCGCACCGCCACCAATCC
>CAYJWS010000060.1:0-7214 GCA_964373925.1 uncultured Gammaproteobacteria bacterium | reverse complement strand
TTGTTTAAATTTAGACAAAAAAATTAATTATTCATATAAAATACTTGACATTATAATCACTCTATGCTATTATCATAATATTGATCCTTTACTGAAAAATAACAAAACCAATCTGTATGCCCAAGGAGGCGTCAAAATGCTAGGAGTACTGCTTTGAATCTGCCCAGTAGGAGCAATGATTGCGCTTAAGTATTGGAAACGACTTAAATTTCCAAAGGGGTTGATGCCACACACCCAAAACAAGGCATTCGCTATCATCCTACTGGGGAAATTTTTCTTTGTAAAAAAGGCATATAAGATCCCGAGGTGCACGGAATGCGCTGGCCATCTGGATTCGTCTAGCACGATCTTTCAAGTCTATGAGCCCTATTCAATTAAAACAAATGAATGGGGCTCTATTTTTATTGTAAAAAATATCTTAAAAATTATTTCTTTTTTTTATTTTCCGAATTCAATCTGTATTTAAGGGCCTGAATTTTGGAACGTAATTCAATAGCAAGTTCAAAATTTAGCTCTTCCGCAGCAACTTTCATCTGCGAATCAAGCTCAATAATTTTTTGCTCAATTTTTTGCAGTTCTTTTGGATCATCCGGGCTTAAAGCTGTTTTTGCATCTTTGATTGCTTTGACAATGCTTAAGGGTGTAATGTTGTGCTTTGTATTATGAGCTATTTGAATTTTTCTTCTTCTATTGGTTTCATGTATTGCTTCTTTCATTGATTTTGTAAACACATCCGCGTACATTATTACTCTGGAATCAATGTTTCGAGCCGCGCGTCCAATGGTTTGAATGAGGCTCTTTGCGTTTCGCAAAAATCCTTCTTTATCCGCATCAAGAATGGCGACAAGTGCGACTTCTGGCAGATCAAGCCCTTCGCGCAACAGATTAATACCTACCAAAACATCAAACTTGCCAATTCTTAAATTTTTTAAAATCTCATTTCTCTCTAAAGTATCTATCTCTGAATGCAGATATTCGGCTTTTATGCCTGCCTCGCGAAGGTACGCGGTAAGATCTTCCGAAAGCCTTTTAGTTAATGTTGTAACAAGCGTACGATACCCGAGCCCAATGACTTTTTTTACTTCCGAGATAAGATCGTTCACTTGTCCTTCTATCGGGCGTAATAGTATGGGAGGGTCAACAAGCCCAGTAGGGCGTATAATCTGCTCAACAATCTGGCCTGAATTTTTCAGCTCATATTCTCCTGGCGTCGCGCTTACATATATAACATGGTGGAGATACCCTTTAAACTCTTGAAACTTGAGCGGACGATTGTCATACGCGCTTGGCAGGCGAAATCCAAAATCTATAAGATTTCTTTTTCTTGATTTATCGCCCTCATACATCCCGCCAACCTGCGGAACCGTAGCATGGCTTTCATCAATGAACATAAGCCAATCCTTTTTAAAAGTATATTGAAAATAATCAAGCAGAGTGAAGGGATGGCTTCCTTGCGGACGCTGATCAAAATGGCGCGAATAATTCTCAATGCCCTTGCAGTATCCAAGCTGTTCAATCATTTCAATGTCATATTCTGTGCGCTGTTTAAGCCTATACGACTCAACGGTTCCGAGGCTTTTAAGCCTTTCGTACAATTCTTTGCGCATATCTTTAATTGCCCTATCTTGCCTGTCCTTGGGCACGACAAATGCCTTTGCCGGAAAAATCACAACCGAACCAAGTTCATGTACTGTTTTCCCCGAGACCGGATGTAACTCTGATATCTTCTCGATATCGTCTCCAAAAAAATATATCCGAATAACCGACGTGCCCGACCCTTGAACAATATCCACAACGTCCCCTCGCACGCGAAATCTTCCGGGTTTGAGTTCAATATCATTTCGCTCATATTGCATCTCAACAAGCTTTCGAGCAAGCGCCTGCGGTCCAAAAAAATTTTTAATTTTTAATTTTGAACTTTTAAATATTTTTATACTTTGCGCCAAAAAATCAGCTGGTTGGCCAAAACCATAAATACAAGAAACCGAAGATACGATTATAACATCCTTTCTCGTTAACAGCTCGGTTGCCGCCTCTAGGCGCATTCGTTCTATTTTTTCATTAATCATGGAATCTTTTTCAATATAGGTATCGCTTGCGGGAAGATAGCTCTCCGGTTGATAGTAATCGTAATAAGAAACAAAATAGCAAACCTTGTTATTGGGAAAAAAATCATTAAGCTCATTATACAGCTGCGCAGCTAAGGTTTTATTGTGCGACAAAACCAGAGCGGGTTTTTGCAGCTTTTGTATTACCTGAGCCATAGTAAAAGTTTTTCCTGAACCAGTCACTCCCAAAAGCGTTTGTTCTTTATACCTATCAAAACCCAAAAAAAGTTTCTCAATAGCCTTTGGTTGGTCTCCTTGCGGCTCAAAAGGGGCTTGTATAGTGAATACACTCATAATTGAAGGAATAAATCCAAATCAATATAAAGGAACAAAAGTCCCTTTATTGTATTGTGTTGATTGTACCTATATAATAATAGATTTTTGGAGAATTATCAACAATAACCTTGCTCAAATAACTTTAATCGCCGGTTTCAACAAGATCCTTTAAGCTTCCTTTCAAAACAACCACGTTTGCCTTCATTTTCTCTTTTTGAGAGGAAAGCACTACAATAATTTGATCATAACTTAAATCAAAATCGGAAAGATCTGAATCTAGAGAATAATTTCCAAACACATCCCTGGAGAGAACGCCGAGATGTTTATATTCATTAAGCTCTACCCCGTACAGCCACGCGAAATAACCAAACTCGTCTAAAATATTAGGCAATATCGCATGAATTTCTAGTTTTGATAATCCAAATTTTCTTGTGTATTTTGCCATTCCTAAAAATCGGGGAACATCAGAAATGAGATTGGTTTTTCTGTCAATAAAAACAGTATCGTTTGTTGTACTTCCACGAACACTATGTGCGTCTTTATTTATACTGTTGACTATATTTTGATTATTGCTATTGAGCCCACCGCGCAATTTTTGATGAACATAAATAGCAAATGAAGAAAATATTACCATGAATATAGAAGAAATAAAAAAATATTCAGAAAAACCAAATTTCTTTTTTTTCTCTTCTGCCATACAACCGATTATTTATATTTTTTTGCCGTTTCAATAGGCTCAATCTCTGAACTGCAAGATCCAATCTTTATTTCCCCTAATGATGATTTGCTTATATAATATCCGGTCATCTCATCATTCCATACATCGTTGTTGGGATCAATGGGTATGCTTGCAATATAGCTTGGAACAAGCGTTTTTGCCTCTCCACAAGAAATCCTCGCAATGTCTAGACATGCGCCTCCAACATCGCGGGTTACACAGCTATTCTCGCAATCTCCTCCACTAGACCCAATCATCAAATATTCATCATTGCGCATCTCTTCTAGCTGGCGGGGAAGATTTCCATTATTATCGAATTGACACTCAAAAATCGCATCCGCAAGAGTATTAACTTCATTGAGTCTTTCCATATCACGAATCTCCATTATCCGCCTTGCGGGATTGGATAAAAGCAGTATAGCTACCACCACTATAGCAATCATGCCAAACACGACAAAAAATTCAATCCCAGATATTCCTTTTTTTCTATCAATCATGTTCATATATTTTCTTGCCCATAAGATAATTATACAACTATATAGAAAAAAACCACAAAAGGCGGCACAAAAAATTTAGGGCCGTGTTTCATGCATATAAGCGTGGGCTCTATGGTTCTTCTTTTTCAATCCAGCTTAATGCAAAATTAATAATCGATAAAATAACGCTAAAAAAAAGAGCCTGCAAAAATCCACCAACATGAAATCCCGGGACAATCGCCTGCGTAAGCATTATGAGAGAAGCGTTTATGACCAAAGTAAAAAGACCCAAGGTAAGAATATTTATGGGGAGAGTAAAGAGTATCAAGAAAGGTCTTATAAAGGCATTTATTAATCCCAGCACAAGCGCAGTTACCACAGCCGCGAAAAAATTATCTATTTGCGTTCCAGGCAAAAGATAGGCCGATATTATGATCGCCAATGTTGCGATAAACCAATGAATAATAAAATTCATACTATAATTCCCTTCTCTACTTATTATCTCTTCAGTGGCACCCCGACTTGAACGGAGATTAACGGTTTTTCCTGCCCGCCGAAGCCACAGGGGTGCCAGGATTTGTCCCGCTCTTTCTTCAGGGGCACCCCGACTTGAACGGAGATTAACGGTTTTGGAGACCGTCGTTCTACCATTGAACTATGCCCCTAAAGAAAGGGCGGGATTGGAGACCGCTGTGCTACCATTAACACCACACCCCTATGGTCTCGGCGTAAGTTGTGAGAAAACTATAGCTTTACCATTGTCAGCCCGAGGCTGATGGGCATTGAGCCCAAACTATGCCTCTAAAGGAAAGACGGGATTGAAGTTCGCCATACTATTTGAGACTACGCTACCGGCAAATTGTGTGCGCTGTCTATTTTGTCTCTTTATGAATAGTATGCTTTTTACAGTGCTCGCAGAATTTTTTTAATTCAAGCCTTTCTTTAAGAATTTTCTTATTCTTTTTTGAATAATAATTTACGTGCTTACATTCGCTGCACTCAAGCTTTATAAGAGTATCTTGTGACATATGCTATAGTTTAAAAATAAAAAACAAAAGTCAAAAAATGAAAATTTTAAACTTTTATTTTTTAATTTCTTTAGTGGGGCCACCTCTCGGATTTGTCCCGCCGTCGGTCGGGATCCCGCTTTTCTTAAAATTATAAATATCAGTAGCGGGAAACCGAGGACCCACAGTTTACTCGCCTGCCATCGCCTCAGCCGACGGAGGGATTTGAACCCACGACCTACGGTTTACAAAACCGTTGCTCTACCACTGAGCTACGTCGGCATATAGGCTCAGGCTGTGGCGGGCAGGCTACCTCAGCCCAAGGCTGATCCGCCTCGGGCGGAAACTGAGCTAAGGTGGCAAAATACTTCTCTTACGAATATGCTGATATATGCTCTCCCTTAAAAAAGGTTGAATATTTTTCAGACTAAGCCATTTTCTTATTCTTTTTATTTACTAAAGTTTCTGGGGTAAGAGTGACAAGAGCTATTTGATTATCAGGATTTTTTTCATTCCAGGCACTAATGTTATTCGAAAAATTATGATTCGCCCCATAGGCAACGACTCCAAAAATCTCCTGTTCTAAAACCTTTGACAATACTACTTCTTCCCTATCGTGGAGTATTTCTTTATCTTGCAGACTTCCGCCATGTTTTCTGTGCCTTTTAACCTCCTCATGGGCCTCTTCTAATTGTTTTGAGTCTTCTGCTGGCAGAAGATAAAGATTATTTTCGATGAAATGTAAAATATCCCCGCCTAAAATATATTTATATTTTTGATAAATATTTTCTAACTCATTTCTCTTTGACTTAATTTTTTCTTCTAGATTAATTATTTCTTCTTCAATAGAATCGCGTTCGCTCTTTGGCAATTCTCCAGATCTTTTAGCTTCTTTTTTTATTGTAACTAGATATGCTTCCTCAATTTTTAATAACTCGTTGTCTCCAGAAATCGAAACTAAATAGTTATTGACCTCGTGTAAAACTAAATCCCTGTGAAACTTTCTTAAATACTGCTTCGTCGTCTCAACATCTTTCTCATCAAAGCCCTCGGATAAAACTGACTTTACTCCCATAACTTCCCGTAAATACTCAAGTGCATTATATATTTCCTTTTGTATTGCGTTAACTCGATCAAGCCCCTCCTCGCCCACAAGCAAAGCATCAACAGAACTCTTCTCATCAATATTTGGCATGAGGTGTGTTTGTCTGAAATGTATAAACACATGCTTTGCGCCTACTGCGTCCATTTTTTCAATTCTTCCTACACCCGGAACCATTTTAGGAAATCCTAAAAATATTTTTTCTGCTTCGGTTTTTGGCTCTCGTTCAGATCGCAACAAAAGATTCGCCGCTTCTCCAACTCCAATACCTCCAAGCGCAGCCATTCCTACAAATTTCCCGATCTTTTTCAAAGCCGACCGACGACTCAATATCTTATCATATTCATTTTCAATCGCCTTTTTCTCATTTTTATCTTCTTGCTTCGGTTCTTCAGGAATAAATTGTTCCCCAAATCCTTCTCTCATTTTTCATTAAAAAATTATGGTGGGTCGGGAGGGATTTGAACCCCCGTAGCCCGGAGGGCGCCTGATTTACAGTCAGGTGCATTTGACCACTCTGCCACCGACCCACAATTTATTGTCTTATCAATCTTTTAAAAGCTTCGCCGCCCTTATAACTTTTTATTTTCAACTCTCTGGCATATGATTCCTGTTTTGTTAAAAAGAATTCTTGATGTATTAGTTTCCATGGTCTCTTATTTTTTGTAAAACGAGTCCTGCCTTGATTATGTTGGATTAACCTTTTTTGAATATCTTTAGTATGTCCTATATAATATGTGCTATCTTTGGCACTTTGCAATATGTATGTATAAAACATAAAATTCTTTTGTGCATTTTCCCGCCACTTTTTTGATTTTTAATGTAGGCGGGACCCCGCCGAAGGCGGTGGGACCACTCTGCCACCGACCCACAATTTATTGTCTTATCAATCTTTTAAAAGCTTCGCCGCCCTTATAACTTTTTATTTTCAACTCTCTGGCATATGATTCCTGTTTTGTTAAAAAGAATTCTTGATGTATTAGTTTCCATGGTCTCTTATTTTTTGTAAAACGAGTCCTGCCTTGATTATGTTGGATTAACCTTTTTTGAATATCTTTAGTATGTCCTATATAATATGTGCTATCTTTGGCACTTTGCAATATGTATGTATAAAACATAAAATTCTTTTGTGCATTTTCCCGCCACTTTTTTGATTTTTAATGTAGGCGGGACCCCGCCGAAGGCGGTGGGACCACTCTGCCACCGACCCATATTATGTTATTTTATGAACCTTAAAAGCGCTGTTATTTCATAAGAATACAATAAAAGCTCTAAAAAATCAAACATTGCTTGACAATAATATCCGCCTGCCATCGCCTGAGCCGTTGGTCCCGCCAACGGCGGGACGACTTACTCCTTACCATGGAATTGCTCTGCCTGCCGATCGCCTGGAGCCGATGCCCAGATTTGAACTGGGGACCTACTCCTTACCATGCCTGCCCGTCATCGCCTGAGCCGTTGGTCGGATTTGAACCGACGACCTACTCCTTACCATGGAGTTGCTCTACCAACTGAGCTACAACGGCT
>CAYJWS010000059.1:0-7240 GCA_964373925.1 uncultured Gammaproteobacteria bacterium | reverse complement strand
TTTTGCAACATATCTTAAAGTCCTATACTGTAAAGTGTACTATAGGCGAGTGCATGTACTTGACAGATGGATACTAATCCTTTATCATTTTGAATGGCCGTTTGACATAAAAAATATAATAAGAAGGAGCTGGTTATGCAAACAAAGACCCTTGGCCGTACCGGTCTACAAGTCTCCATCGTAGGACTCGGTGGCTCCAACCTCGGCTTGCCAAGCCCTAACGATCCATATCGACAACACATTCTGAATCCCAACGTAAGTCTCGCGGATCCAAAGCTCGGCATCGCCACCGTGCACGCCGCACTCGAAGCAGGCGCCACACTGGTGGACACAGCTCCGAGGTATGAAGCGGGCGGAAGCGAGCAGATAATAGCGGCAGCACTCGTCATGCGCCCAGATCTAGCCGTGCAGACCCTTGTGACGACAAAGATCGGCTGCGTCTATCCCAATGACGGCTTCGATCACTCGTATGACAGGACCATCCGCTCCTTTGAAGGGAGCATGGCACGGCTGGGACGCGATCGCTTTAATATCCTTTACCTGCATGACCCAATGGGATTCCCGATGGACTTCGTAATGGGGTCTAAGGGAACAATGCAAGCATTACGGGATTTGCGCGCGGACGGCAAGGTCAAATGGATTGGCATCGCGGCAAACGATCCCGACACAGCTGCCGACTACATTGCAACCGGGGAGTTCGACGTCGCGACCGTCTCGGGCGCGTGGAGCTTGATTAACCAGAAGGCGATGGAACGCATATTCCCTTCCGCCGCCCGCTACAACGTAGGGATCGTCGTGACGACCGCGATCGAACGCGGACTTCTTGCAACTGGTCAAGTGGAAGGTATGCGCTACATCGAGCGCAACTTTTCGTCCGCGTGCCTCGCGCGCGTCGCGGAGATAAAGCGGATCTGCGAAAATTTCAGAATTCCGCTCGTGGCCGCGGCACTCCAGTGGTGCACTCGCCATTCGCTGGTCGCGAGCGTCATCCCCGGCGCCCGCACCCCAGAGGAAGCGCGTGAGAATACCCTCGCGGGGTCGGTTGCAGTTCCCGAGGAATTCTGGAACGCCCTCAAACCGTTCGTGGCGCACTTCGAATCGTATGAGATAGCCTGAAACTCTGGCAACAGCGCTCAAGCCACAACTCCTTCAACAGCGTCTTGCGGGAATTAACACCAATAAATCCAACTCACAAGAGATTCTTTTTTTATTTATACCGCATGCATCTTGACTTTAAGTCACAAATATACTAAAATTTTATGTGGCGTATAATCGCACATTTACAATCACATAAGGAGACATAATCGTGTCTAAACAAATCATCGAACAGCAAAAGATCCCTCTGCCAGCGCTTCCACGGGGAAGCGAGTCATCTCTGCAAGTACATAGATACTATTTACGATGATGGCAGCGTGAAGCGCATGTGGACAAAGGATGATGGTGTTCAAGTTCTTGGCCTTACCACAGAAAACAAAGTGATTGCCATTACCGAAAAGGGATACACCCACCTTGTCGGCGGTTACATTGAACCCGGCGAAAGATCCGAGCAAGCAGCTCGTCGAGAACTTCTCGAGGAGACCGGCTACAACACACATAACCTTAAACTTCTCTCTTCTATCTACCATGACAGCGCAGGAAGCGATCGCGCTGTTTGGCTCTACCTTGCCACAGGATGCTACAGGACTGGAGATAGCGAAGAAGGCATTAACGTGATACTCATGGAACCAAGCGAATTCTGGAAATTTATTATTACAAATATCAAGACGGGATCGGATACTATTCCAAAAAAAGGACTCATGTCAATGGTTACAGCAACACTCGCATTTCACGAGCTTGGATGGCTCATATATAAGTGAAAGGAAATGGATATTGAAACCAAAAACTGTCATCGTTATTGCAGGGCTTCCCACTACCGGAAAGAGTTCACTCGGGCGAGCGATTGCCAAAGCAACGGATCTTCATTTTGTAGACATCGACGAGGGCCCAGTAAGCTGCACCCCACCGCAGGAATCAAACCCGTATCGGTCGGACGAATCACGGGCACGCGAACAAGCAAGAATGACGGTAGCCTATACTGTTCTCCACACAGCCGTTGAGGCAAACCTGACGCAAGATTTTTCGATTATCATATCCGCAACCTACTCGCGCCACAGCAATCAGGACTTCCTGTCTGCGGCTGTCGATCGAGGTGGCGGAAAGCTGAAGATTGTCTGGTGCCAATACAACGATACCCCTGAAGAAATCGAGCGACGCATAAAGGACCGCTTAGCACGTGGCGCTATCGGAGGGTGTCGATCGGTGGAGCACTACCTTGATGACAAGGCCAAATACGCCGGCATCAAATTACCCCACATCGTCGTCATGATGGAAGGCGGCGAAGAAGGACTTAAACGAACCGTAGAGCAGGTACTCTTACATATAAACGAAGAGTAGCAGAGAACTGGGTTATTTATACATCGGTTCACCACGGCGGAAATCGCATTGCGATTTCCGCCTTTTCTTTTTTAATATTCATTGATTGGCTTTTTTATTCTTTTTATACTACAATAAGAATATAAAAAATTAATAACTCTTAAGGAGGGAGAAAGAAAAAAATATATGAAATATAATAAGAAAAATCTTGTTTTTTTGGTTTTATTTTTTGGAGCGCTTGTTATCACGGGTTGCGTAAAAAATAAAGCAACAAACACAGCGCCAGTCAACACAAATGAGCCTGTTAATACCAACGTGGAAGTAATGAAAAAAACAAATTCCGTGACAGTAGAAGACCAAAAGGTGGTGGACGGCAAGATAATAATTGCGAAAGTGGTCTCCGAAAATCCCGCCTGGCTTGTGATCCATTCAGACAACAGCGGCGCACCCGGCGCGGTTATAGGCCAAGTCTATGTTACAAAAGGCGAAAACATCAATCTGCCGGTAGATCTTGACGTGCCAAAGATAACTCCAACGCTTTTCGCCATGCTTCACGCAGACGCCGGAAAAATTGGACAATACGAATTTCCTGGCGCTGACGCGCCGGTGAAAGATGGTGAGACTATTGTTATGGATGACTTTAAATCAACAGCGGCGATGAAAAAAGATATAAACTGACCAGTGATGGAAAAGAAAACAGACCCTATAATGAAAAAAAAAGAAACAACCCAAATCCCGCCGGCAATGAAAGAATTTAGCATGACCGCAAAAAAGTGGGAATTTACCCCGGCAACCATAACAGTAAATAAGGGAGATAAGGTAAAACTTAGCATAAAAAGCCTTGATGTTAATCACGGATTTGCAATATCAGAATTTAATGTAAATACAAAGCTTGTTCCGGGGGAAACTGAAATGGTTGAATTCACCGCAGACAAAAGCGGAACCTTCACCTTCTTTTGCAATGTGATCTGCGGAGCAGGCCACTCTGACATGAGAGGCACGCTTATTGTAAAATAATTTTGTAAATATTCGATTGTACTCCCCCCCTCACCGCACGTAGTTGCGGTGGGGGGATTATGTTGCCAAAAATACTATAAATTTGCTATAATATATTAATAAATCACAACAATTTTTCATCTTAAAATATGCCAAAAAGCCTCCAAGAATCGGAAAAAATAATAAAGCCCCCTGAATTAGCGCCTGAAGATTCAGTAACGCCCCAAGAAGATTTTCATGAAGACGAAAAACCAACGACTTCCGAAAAATCAATAGAGGAAACAGGCATAACCCAAAGCGCGCTTAAAAATATTAACGAAGAAAAGCCAATCGAGGCAGCGCACCACATGGATATTTCGGAAATGCGCCACGGCATACAGGATATCCTCAAGGTGGAATTGGCAGAATTTTACCATTCTCTCCCAAACTCTCAACTCAAAAAAGAATTCGGACAAAAAGGAGACGAAATTTCAAGAGAGATAGAATCGCTCATTCGCGAAAAGAAAATCACTATTATTACAATAAAACAGCTTATAGAACAATGGCTCAACGAAGTTGCTGAAAAAGTGCAATCTTTCAATGATTTTTATATAGAACAAGAAGTGAAAGACGCCTCTGACGCGCTTGTGTTCGCGCTTAAAGAATACTTGCCCGAAGAAAATATCCAGCGTTAATCCCCCTTCGTCCGCCCATGGGGGACTACGGAGGACGAGCTACTGGTTTTATACCAAAAAACTTTCGGAAAAAGAGCATAGGGCGAACTTTAGGATTCATACCTAATCGATTTATTCAAACAAAAAACAAAACGCATGCCAGCCGAAGAAGTAACAAACATTTTCAATAGCTTTCTCTTGCTTGGAATACTCATATTATTTGGCTCCGCCTTTATCGTTTTTGTCATGTTTTTTCTTTTTCGCTCAAAGTCGCGAAACCAAAAAAAATTTCCTATCGCGTTTGACCGCGTCTTATTTCTTGTAAGCCTCCCAAAAAACCCAAGCACAACAAAAGAAAGGGAATCAAATCAGCCACAATATATAAAAAATCAAATCGCTCTTGCCGAAAGCCTTTTTTCTTCTATCGGAGGTCTTAAGGCGCAAAGGGGCGTTAAAACTCATTTTTCCGGGCGCAGCGACCATATTTCATTTGAAATAGTGGCACATCACGCTGTTATATCTTTTTACATATCGGTTCCGCGAGTGCTTCTCAACTACGTCCAGCAGATGGTCTTAGCGCAGTATCCGGAAGCTCATCTTGAAGAGGTAAAAAATTACAATATTTTTTCTCCATTTGGAAAAACAGCCGCGTGCTATCTCACTTTCAGCAAAGAATATATTTTTCCCCTCAAAACCTATATACACATGGAAAATGATCCTCTCAATTCCATTGCGAACAGCTTGAGTAAGATTGCGTCCAATGAAAGCGCGTCCGTACAGTTTGTGTTGCGCTCCGCGAAAAAAGAATGGCATTCATGGGGCTTCAAAGCCGCGCAAGAACTGCAAAAAGGCACAAGAGTTGATCGCGCGGTGCGCCTCACCGCTCCCGGAATAACGGGCCCAAAGGTTATAAAGGCGTTTTCCAATCCTTCAAAAAATAAGAAAAGAGATGATATTTCCCAGACAAGAACTCCCCAGCTCACGCCGCTTGCGCAAGAGATGATAAAAAGCTTGGAGCAAAAAACCTCCAAAGCGGGAGTTGAGGCGAATATCCGCATCGTGGTTTCATCTACCGACGAAAAACGCGCGCAAAACCATCTCACGAACATCGTTGAATCATTCAACCAATTCAGCAACTACCAATATGGCAATAGCCTCAAGATACGGCCGGGCTCTATGAAAGAGCTCATCCATGGATTTATTTATCGGGAATTTTATGAAAAATGGCGAGTTTTGCTTAACTCCGAAGAAATGGCAAGTCTCTACCACCTCCCCCACTCCTATATTGAAACTCCCAATATCAACTGGCTCTTGGCAAAGCGCTTAAGCGCGCCGGTTGAAATGCCCGCCTCGGGCCTCATGCTTGGCGAAAATACCTATCAAGGAACAAAAATACCAATATATATAAAAGAGGGGGACAGAAGAAGGCATATGTATATGATTGGAATGACGGGCACTGGCAAGTCAACACTTATTGAAAATCTTGTGATTCAAGACATTCTTTTAGGACACGGCGTTGGTGTGATTGACCCGCACGGATCACTTATAGAAAATATTCTGCCCGCCATACCCAAAGAGCGCATTGAAGACGTTGTGCTTTTTGACGCATCGGATACTGAAAGGCCTTTTGGCTTGAATATTTTGGAAGCGGATACTCCGGAAGCTCAAGACCTCGCTATTCAAGAGATGATCGCGATATTTTATAAGCTTGTAACCGACCCTTCCATGATAGGCCCGATGTTTGAGCATAATATGAGAAACGCGATGCTTACGCTGATGGCGGATAAAGAGCATCCGGGAACTATAGTCGACATACCGAGAATTTTTACGGATCCGGAATTTCAAAAATACAAGATTCAAAAACTCACGGATCCGCTAGTAAAAAATTTCTGGGAAAAAGAAATGAAAAAAACGAGCGACTTTCATAAATCGGAAATGCTCGGATATCTTATTTCAAAAGTCGGAAGATTTATTGAAAATGCCATGGTGAGAAATATTATCGGCCAGCCTAAATCAAGCTTTGATTTTCGAGACGTGATGGACTCCAAAAAAATACTTCTCGTAAATTTAAGCAAGGGAAAAATCGGCGAGATCAATAGCTCGCTCCTTGGCCTCATTCTCGTCTCCAAGCTCCAGATGGCGGCATTAGGCAGGGCTGACCTTCCAGAAAATAAAAGGCATGACTTTTATCTCTATATTGACGAGTTTCAAAATTTTATAACGGATTCTATATCCATTATTTTGGCGGAGGCGAGAAAATATCGCCTGAACCTTATTATGGCGCACCAGTATTTGGGACAGCTCACCGGAGGAAGCGGCGTTGAAGGAAAATCGGGCAATTCAAAAACTCGCGACGCTATCTTTGGAAACGTCGGAACCATTGTTACGTTTCGCATCGGAGTGGAAGACGCGGAAGTGCTTGCAAAACAGCTCGCGCCAGGAGTGAACGAATATGACCTTATGAATATAGAAAAATACAACGCGTATGTGCGCCTCCTCATTGATAATCACGCGGCAAAGACATTTAATATGCATTGCTTTCCTCCTATTGCTGGCGATCCAAGAATCTCAAGGGCAGTACGAGAAATTTCCCGCCTCAAATACGGCAGGCCAAAAAATCTTGTGGAAAAAGAAATTATAGAAAATCTCAAGCTCGGTATTCAAGCCTCCGAACCAAAACAGAATATTGAAAAAAGCCTCTAACAATGTATCGGGTCATTGCGATCCCCGAAAGCTTTCGGGGAGAAGCAATCTGACCGCCTCGGTCATTGCGAGCCCGGCGAAGCAATCTAGGGTAGATCGCCACGTCCCGAAAGCTTTCGGGAATGACAAAAAATTTAAATCAATAAAAAAAACACCAAATATCTTAAGGTGTTTTTTTATTAGAAAGCTTCGTTGAAATCCTACAATTTCTGGCAAAAATCCAGCCGGCACAGCAAACCAAGCGATAAGGAAATATATACTACATCCTTTCGTTTAAGCGCTGCTGCTTATGCCTTGGAGCACGCAGAGAATAGCCCGCAGGCCATTCACGATATAGTTGCTCTACGAAACAGGTTGTCCCAGAATTGTAATGACTCAAAACGAAGCTAATGTAAGTATAGCATATTTTGAAAAAAAATCAATTTTAAAAAAATAAAAATAACCAATACTCGCTGATATCCATATTGATTCTCTGT
>CAYJWS010000058.1:3633-7370 GCA_964373925.1 uncultured Gammaproteobacteria bacterium | reverse complement strand
GCGCGTAAAGCGTAATAAGTAAAAAATAGTATTCGCGTTACTCGTTACATGTTACAGGTTACGCCTATAAGATTTGACAATATTCCAATAATATTTTATCTTTAAAACCAATACTTAAGACTTGAAACGTAAAACTTGAAACTTGAAACGTAATTATAATTACGACAAAAAAAATTTCGGTTTCAAGTTCTACGTTTCAAGTTTCAAAAAAAATATGAAACACCTCGTCATCGTTGAAAGCCCCACAAAGGCAAAAACAATTTCAAAATTTCTTGGAAAGGATTTCATCGTGGAATCCTCTTTTGGGCATGTGCGCGACTTGCCCAAATCAAAGCTCGGGGTAGATGTTGAAAATAACTTTGAGCCGACCTACGCTGTTCCTCTGAAGGCGAAAAAAGTCGTAAGCGAGCTCAAGGAGCGGGCGAAAAAGGCAAAATTCATATACTTCGCTACTGACGAAGACCGCGA
Organism: uncultured Gammaproteobacteria bacterium; assembly: GCA_964373925.1. Taxonomy (GTDB): domain Bacteria; phylum Patescibacteriota; class Patescibacteriia; order Buchananbacterales; family GWA2-38-13; genus CAYJWS01. The sequence goes on along the minus strand of CAYJWS010000058.1, from coordinate 6,902 downwards.
AGGAGAGGCGATTTCATGGCATCTGCGCGAAATAATTAAGCCCAAGGCCGACCAGGTAAAGCGAATCACCTTCCATGAAATCACCAAAGAAGCCATTGAGCACGCTGTTGAAAATCCAAGAGCCATTGACATGAGCCTTGTTAACGCCCAGCAGGCGCGAAGAGTGCTTGACCGGCTTGTGGGATATAAGCTCTCGCCGCTTCTGTGGAAAAAAATATCGCGGGGCCTCTCGGCCGGGCGCGTGCAGTCAGTCGCGGTGCGACTTATTGTTGAGCGCGAGCGCGAAGTTGAGGCATTCAAGCCCCAAGAATACTGGACCATTGACGCCGTGTTCTCTAAAGATAAAAATTTGTTTGAGGCAAAACTTTCAAAAGTTGACGGAAAATCTTTGGATAAATTTGCCATAGGGAACAATAAAGAAGCGCAAGAGATCTTTGACGCGATAAAAAATTCCAAATTCAGAGTTGCAAAGATAGAAAAAAAACAAACAAAAAGATCCCCGCACCCGCCGTTCACTACCTCAACGCTGCAGCAGGCGGCAATCAACAGGTTCGGCTTTTCCGCAAAACAGATAATGATGATAGCGCAGCAGCTCTACGAAGGAATTGAGCTCGCCGATAAGGGATCCGTAGGCCTTATCACCTATATGAGAACGGACTCTGTAAACCTTTCAGAAAAATTTTTAGCGTCGGCATCAGAGCATATCCAAAATTCTTTTGGAAAAAATTATTATTCAGGAAAAAAATTATTTAAAAGCAAGTCAAAAAACGCGCAAGAAGCTCATGAGGCCGTCCGCCCGACCGATGTTTCAATACAGCCCGATGATATAAAAAAATACCTTGATCCCAAGCAGTTCAAGCTCTACGATCTTATCTGGCGCCGCGCGCTCGCAAGCCAGATGGCTGATGCCATGATAGAGGCGACCTCGGTCGACATCAACGATGAAAAAGACAAGTTCACATTCCGCGCGAACGGATCCATAATAGCGTTTGACGGATTTTTAAAAGTATATAAAACGGATACAAAAGAAAACATACTGCCCGAACTCAAGGAATCTGAGAAAATAAACCTTGAAAAAATTTCTCCCAACCAGCATTTCACAGAGCCTCCGCCACGTTACACCGAGGCAAGCCTTGTGAAAGCGCTTGAAGAAAAAGGAATCGGCAGGCCATCTACATACGCTCCGACTATTTCTACCATTCAGGAAAGAAACTATGTTATCAAAGAAGAAAAGCGCCTCAAGCCAACAGACATGGGTGTTTTGGTAAATGATCTTTTGGTTGAGCATTTTCCAAAAGTGGTAGATTACGATTTTACCGCGAAAATGGAAGATGAGCTTGACGAGATCGCCAATGGAAAAATCAAGTGGCAGGATGTTATCCGGGGATTTTACGATCCATTTATTAAAAACCTCGAAGAAAAAGAAGAAGTGCTCTCCAAAAAAGACATAACCGAAGAAGCGACAGATGAGGTGTGCGAAAAATGCGGGCATCCTATGGTGATTAAGATGGGGAGGTTCGGGAGATTTTTGGCATGCTCGGGATATCCGGAATGCAAGAATACCAAAGAAATTTCAAAAGATGGAAATGTTATTGAAGAAAACACGCTGGATGAAAAATGCCCCGAGTGCGGTAAACCGCTTGTGAAAAAACGCGGCCGTTTCGGCCCGTTTATCGCCTGTTCGGGATATCCGGAATGCAAATATATTAAAAAAGAGCCGCCAAAAGAATACGCGGACTGCCCCAAGTGCGGCAAGGGAAAAATTATTGCCAAGCGAGGCAAGAGAGGAATGTTTTATGCGTGCAATAAATACCCTGACTGTAAAAACGCCTACTGGTCCGCGCCAACCGGCGAAAAATGCCCCGAGTGCCAAAGCCTTCTTATATTTGGAAAAAATAAAACCATCGTCTGTTCAAACAAAGAATGCAAATTTACAAAAGAATAATAAAATTTTAAAATGTATTTCCAATCTCCCCTCCCTGCCTCGCCTGCAGGAGGGCTCATGAGGGGTTAGGGGAGGTCTCGGGGGATGTCGTACTCCATTTCATCCTGTCATTCTTCTCCGCCAGCTGGCGGAGAAGAATCTAATACTTCACTAGGGCATACATCCCCAAAGCATAATGGCTTGGGGATTTTCTATTTTACACAAATAAAAATTTTTAGTATACTGATTATATAATAATTAATGCCCCTTCTATTGATACGGGGGTTTACAAGGAGATTTTTATGCCAGAAAAGGAAGGCTTTATCCCTGATAATGAGCTTGGCGAACCCCTAGCAGAACAAGAAGAATCTTCTAATGAAACCGCGCCAAGAGACGAATTAATCAAAGCAAAAAAAGAAGAAACAAGCGAAGAGAAGAATGAAAACAATCGGAAATCTTTTGAGATTCTTGAATCTCGTGCGCGCGAGCGCAGAGATGCGCGTTCAAAAAAACTCGACGAGTGGGCAGAAGAATTGGACTCTACATTCCCATTACTGGGATTAAAAGATTTGCTTGCCAAAAATCCATTGACAAAAGAAGAGCTGTATGATAGAAAAATTCCGAAACACGTCTTGCCATTAATAGAAAAATATTTTAATAAAAAAAATGAAATAGGAGATGAAATGAATAATGAACTTAATAGAATTGAACAAGAAAGAATAAAACACATGGAAGAATCTGTTGATGAAATTTAAAAAAGATTAAAATTCAGTTTCTATGCCAAAACATAAAAAAAGTCTTAAAAAAAAATCTCCAAAACATAAGATAAAAAAAATCAAGAAGAATGCCCCGCGCGCCCTCACTCCTCAATTAAAAGAAAAAATCCAGCAGCTTCTTAAAAGACTTGAGTTGATATAAATATAGAGTTACTGGGTTTTAGCTTATAGGTAATAGTTTATAATTTTCCCCTTCCTCATGCTTGCCCTGTCAAATGACAGGGAGGAGGGGCTGGGGGAGGTCATAGGTTCTCTTTATAATAATTTTTTTGTACCTTAACAAAAAGGAGGAATTCATGTCTCATATACCTGTTATACCTGTGATCCTCAGTATTGTCTTTGGGGTTATTGCAGCGATTATTTACGTTTATTTTAAGGAACGCCACTTGCCTCCAGAATAGGTCTACGATCACGATTCTATTCAGTCATATCATAAGGTTGTAAGATAATAATATATCTTGCCTTTCGTTCCTTAACAAAAAAGGAGTGTACATGAAAAAAAATAAAACAGAAGCTGAAATGCCCGATCAAAAGAAGGAAACTATCCAAGAAGAGTGCCAGCAAATCCT
>CAYJWS010000058.1:0-3533 GCA_964373925.1 uncultured Gammaproteobacteria bacterium | reverse complement strand
CTGAAATGCCCGATCAAAAGAAGGAAACTATCCAAGAAGAGTGCCAGCAAATCCTGGAAAAAAACGAAAACAACCTACAATTCAGGCTTGCGGTGGATATTATTTGTCCTGACGCAATAACCGCAGATAAATAGATTTTGTTTTCTCAACCTCTCAATTCAATTAAGGAGTGCCTCATGGATCAGCCAAAACAGCCGGAAACAAAAACAGATGAAGAAAAAGAGAGAGAAAGACTCTGGTGGGAGAATCTCATTTCGTTTCGAGCAGGATGCATTGCTGCAAGCGGCATAGTTCCTTTCCATGGTGATCCAGAAGAAGAAAAGAAGATGCATGATCTCAATTTGGATCAAAAAAATCCATCTCCTTAAAGAAATAACAATAATAAATAAAAGCGAGCGCTAACATGCTCGCTTTTTTATTATCACAGCGGCGAAAGAGAGCTGTACCCCAAAATATATTGATATAAGGGTGCTAACTTTACGCCGCATTTTTATTATAACAATCATAGATATATTTGCAATGCATAAACTTCGGATAGAATATAAAAATCGCACACGTCAATACAAACAAAAAAACCTCGAGTTGCCACGAGGTTTTCTTGCTATTTTGGGTTGAACCCTATATCAATATATATATACTAACATGTCCTAAAAATTTTGTCAAATTTGATACAAAATCTAGAAATTATAAATCATGAGTTAAGAATAATGGTTTTTTTGGAAGAGTCCGGAATAATATATTGATTACAAAAAATCGGCTCACGAGAAGTGGGCCGATGTTAATTTTAAAGAACGTCTTAAATTCTGTTACTCGTCGTCATTATCATCCCGTCCGGCCATTTCATTTATGCTTCTTCTGGTTAAAAAGTGTAAAAATACTCTCCTCATAAGGAGAGTATTTTATTATGGGTTTTATGTTGCTTGCAGGTTTTGGAGAATCCCTATTATATGATCTATCTGTGAAAGCTTTCGTGAAAGCATTTCCGCTTCACCTCTGAAAATATTATCGTTTTGCTCTGAACAAAAATCTGAATATGAGTCGTCAACCGATCCTCTTATCATCACTCTTTGTGTTTCGTGATCATACATTTGATTTACTCGCTGTTCATGCTCTTTCTCTTCTTCTGATCTAAAGAGTTTAATTTTTTCAATAAGTTTTTGAATATCCTCCCTCGTGAGTTCAGAACAGATGTCTGCTATGCTTTTTTTGTCAACAACTTTCGCATTTATAATTTTCTCAAAAACCTGATTAAGCATGACGCACCTCGCAAAAATAATCATAACAATTTTGAAGAACAGGTAACCTCTGTGGTTAATATAGTCTTGATTAAAAACTTTGTCAAGCTCAACGGCAGCATGTATTGACAACAACACTTGACAACAAAGTTGACACAAAACGACTTGTGTCATATCATAATAATGGTTCTTTATAATCAATCTTTTTTGGCGAATTTGAATAAAGGAGTTTTTCATGAAATTTTTTCGAGTCACTTTCCATTGTTTCTTATCTCCATCTAAAGAATTGCCCGAAGGCGTATTCCCCGTGCAATATTTTATGTTGCGAGCAGAAAACCAAAATGAAGCAAAATCCGCGGCAGAGTATTTGTTAGCGGAAAAATGCGGGCAGGCGGATGAATTTCATCTTACTGGGAATGAAGAATTAAAAATGTACGAAATATCCCTTCGTGACATTCAAGGAGAAAGTGGAACTACTCAATATCCTGAAGATTGGGCATTTCTCCCCGCAAAAGAAAAATTTTTTGCAGCATCGCTTGAAGAAGCAAAAGAAATAGCCAAGACTCGCGAAACTCTATTTGGTGAAAGCGAGGGCGGAAGGGTGCTGCAATACGGGCCGACTGAAGTTGGAGAATAATTGAACATAAAAAGAGCCAGCTTATTAAGGCAGGCTCTTTATTTTTTATAATCAAATGGGTATAAACCCTAAAGCTCGCTCTGGACTCTTTTTCCAAATCAGACTGTACGACAACTGTCATTCTGTCCGCCAACTGGCGGATCAGAATCTAAGTATGAAAAATTAGCTAAACTATTAGATCCTGAAATCATGCCTTAGGCAGATCAGCCTCGGGCTGACAAGTTCATCTCGATGCCGAGTACTCGATGCCGAGGCAGGATGACAAAAAGTTAAGTTTTGCAGTTTTCGGACAGCCTAGCGAAGGAGGATTAAACCTTATTCCTTGTGGATGAAAATGATTTAAAAAATACTATCATTTGCGACGATCGTCTCGATTTGATAGTATTTATTGAATTTAAAAAATTCCTCCCTGCCCGGTAAACACAATAAAAAGAAATTGTATGACGGGCGAAAGAAATTGAAAAAGAAACACTATAAAAAAAATCAAGAAGAACCATCCGTACGCTTCCAAAAATACTTTTATATCATTAAACTGCGAGGGTAAAAGCGCGAACAGCACCTTGGAGCCGTCAAGCGGAGGTATGGGAACAAGGTTAAACACCGCCAAAAGCAAGTTTGCTAAAACCACAATGGATAAAAATTCCGAAAATACGCTCACGGGTAAAAATCTGACAAACATTCCAAAGACAAGCGCGATAATGATATTAGACGCGGGACCCGCAAAAGCAGTTAGCGCGGTCCCATAGCGGATATTACGAAGATTAAATGGATTCACGGGCACCGGTTTTGCGTAGGCAAAAAGCATTCCTCCTTGCGTAAAAAGATACATCATGGCAGGAAGCAGAATGGTTCCTACCGGATCAATATGCGGAAGCGGATTTAACGTGAGCCTGCCCGAAAGCCGAGCTGTAGGATCCCCGAGCCTGTCCGCCATCCATCCATGGGAATATTCATGTATTATTGCGGAAAATGTAATGACTAAGAAGAAAAAAAGCGAGTGTATAAAGGTTTCCATAAGGGTTGCAAAAATATAAAATTTCTGTTAGAATGAAATGTATATTAATTCATAGAAAAACATATATGTCAAAAAGTTGTGAAATCTGCGCCCGAAACCCGCTCCGAGGGAACTCTCGCAGCCACTCAAATATTGCTACAACACGATGGCAAAAACTTAATATTCAAAGAAAAAAAGTTGGCGGCATATCTTCGCTTATCTGCACTCGCTGCATTAAATCTCTTGCCAAAAAAAGAATAAAATCACCTGTAGCATAGCATAAAAAAATCAAAATGCAAAATGTAAAGATTTATTTATTATAATTTTTCATTTTGATATTTACATTTTTATTTTTTAGTCGGGGTGTAGTATACCGGTAGCCGCCTCTTCGGCGGCCTGCCGATGAGGCAGGTACGTCTGTCAAAGTTTCGGGGTATAGTATAGTGGTAGTACACGCCCATGGGGTGGGTGTAGTCTCGGTTCGATTCCGAGTACCCCGAAAAAAGCGAGAAACGCATTTAGGGGTTTCCGCCCAAGGCGGACCAGCCATGGGCTGGCGATTCCCCGCACCCCGACCAATTCAGACATTTCAAATTTTGGAAAGGTTTTGTATGTTCAAGCTATGGAACATAATTTACAGTCTATTAATTGTAATCTAGCATCTTCG
>CAYJWS010000057.1:0-7423 GCA_964373925.1 uncultured Gammaproteobacteria bacterium | reverse complement strand
CGCAATGACAAAATATGACCCCTTTTCTACAGTCTCAAAACAGACTATATTTGTCCAAGGTAGAAATAATATTCATAATATGATGAGTGAAAAAATATTTAAGGCCTATGATATACGAGGCATATACCCCACTGAAATAGACGAGGATTCGGCGTATGCCATTGGTAGGGCGTATGCGATTAAGACTGGCGCTAAAAAAATAGTTGTCGGGCGTGATATGCGCATCGCCTCGGAGGCGCTCTGTAAAAGATTTATAGATGGCGTTCGCGAAGAGGGGAGAGATGTTTATGATATCGGCGAGATGTCCGTGGACGCGCTGTATTTCGCTTTTTCTTATTTCCACTATGATGGCGGAGTATTTTGTACGGCATCTCATAATCCAAAAGATTACCATGGATTTAAAATGCTCTCGTCCGGAGGCGCTCCGGTCAAAGGAGAGGATCTCAAAAGTCTTGTTTTTCATCTGCCGAAAACAGGCGCGGCCGCGCAGGGAAAATACGAAGCAGTGGATATTATGAAAAAATTTATCAGCCACCTGCTTTCATTTGTTGATGTAAAAAAAATTAAACCTCTGAAAGTCGTGATTGACGCCGGTAATGGCATGGCGGGAAAAATAATTCCCGAGCTTGCGAAACACTTGCCTATAGCCTATGAATCTCTTTTTTTTGAGCTGGATGGGAATTTTCCCAACCATCCTTCTAATCCGCTTGAAAAAGAAAGCCAGGTTGCAATTATAAAAAAAGTTTTTGAGGTAAAGGCTGATTGCGGGGTTATTTTTGACGGCGATACCGACCGGCTTTTTTTTATAGATGAAAAAGGAAGCTTTATACGTGCGGATATCACGCTTCTTATCCTTGCTCAATATATACTTGCTAAAAATCCCAAACAAGGCGTCGTGTATAACGCGATATGCTCGCACGCAGTCCCATATTTTATTGAAAAATGGGGAGGCAAGGCCTATCGGTCGCAGGTTGGATGGGTGCACATAAAAGATAATATGATGAAGCATAAGGCGGTTTTGGGCGGCGAGCTTTCCGCGCACTACAGCTTTAAAGATAACTTTTATTCCGATTCCGGGTTTGTAGCATTTCTTATGCTGTTGGAGCATCTCTCTCAAGAAAACAAACCGCTTTCCCAAGTAGCGCAAAGCCTTGTCATTTATGAAAAATCCGATGAAATAAATTTAAAACTTGACGGCATTCCTGAAAAAATAGAAGCCATAAAAAAGAAATACGCCTCGGGCAAGCAAGATTATCTTGATGGCGTAACAGTGGAATACAATGATTATTGGTTTAATGTGCGCTCGTCAAACACGGAGCCCCTGCTTCGCCTTACTATAGAAGCCTCAAGCAAAGATGTTTTGCAAGAAAAGACAAATGAAATTGTTAAATTTTTGCAAGAAAATAATAAGTAAGCATTTGAAATATTTATTATGAATACGCACGGAAAAAAGTCTCGCCGGTTATTATTATGGATTTTTGTCTGCGCTTTTTTTATAGCTTCCGGAGCCGTATCGGCGTATTTTTTTGGGCAATTTCAAAAAAGCCCGCAAAGGCTGGTGCTCAAAGCGTACAAAGCAACAAGAAGCCTTAACTCATACGCTTCCAACCTTAAGGGATCCGCGGATATTAACACGAGCAATGGGGCGTGGAAAGTGGCGATAACTTCTTTAAATAAAAATAAAAACGTTTCAACAAGTGACGAGCCTAAAATTTCCAGTGTTGTCGCGCTTGATGTTGTCGGTCCCAAGGATGGCTATGGATTTAAAGACATGCGTTTTAATTTTTTGATAACGAAAAAAGACACGTCATATATACAGTTTATATCGTCTCCAAAGATATTTTTTTTAACGCTTGACCCAATCCTTAAAAAATGGATAAAGCTTGAAGTGGAGGATTTTAAAACCAAAGCATCAAAAGAAAGCACCCAGCCCGTGCCGGCGCAAAGCGATTCCGAATGGAAAAACAATTTTTTTAACGCGTATAGCAAGCGCGAGTTTTTAACTTTTTCCCCCGTATTAAAAGAGGCGCTGGAAGGAGAGGAGGCGTATCATCTATCTTTTGGAGTTGACAAGAAGAGATTCCAAGAATTTTTTTCCGAATACGCCAAGCAGGTGAGCGATGCCACAACTTCAAGCATAGGAGACGACTATCAAGAGAAGATAGATAGCGCGAAAGACGCGTTGGCGCAATATTTTTCAGATGCGGATATTTCCGGAGAGATGTGGATAGGAGAGAAAGATTTTTATATAAGAAAGATATCTATTCATATCCAAAGCAAGGAAAGAAATCAAGATGAGCCCAAATCCCAAGTTTCTGACATCGCCTTGACGCTTGAATTAAGCGATTTTAACAAGCAATTTGAAATTGCGCAACCCAAGGATTTTATTACGCTTCAAGACGCTTTTAAAAAAGTTACCGGAATTGATTTTTCGTCATACCTTGGAAGAGTTTCTGAACAAAACAATTTAGAAAAAAAAGAATTTGAAAAAGACACCGACGGCGATACGCTTCCCGACAGTATGGAAAAAAGACTCCATTCAGACCCAAATAATCCGGATTCAGATGGCGATGGGTATTCCGACGGAGAAGAATTTAATAATGGCTACAATCCAAACGGGCCGGGGAAACTAAAATTATAAATTGAGACAGTAAAAAAACTGTCATGGCGCACCCCCGATAGCTATCGGGGGATCTAAAAGAATAGAATATATTAATTGACTGGATTCTCCCGAAAGCGTTCGGGGGAATGACAAGTTTACTTTTTCTGCAGTCTCAAATTGTTGTATTGTTATGCGGTTTTTCATTTTATTCGTGAAATAATGTAACAATAGAACCATGTAACCATTTTCTATGATCGGTATTTTTGATTCAGGGCTTGGAGGGCTGGCTGTGGTAAAATCCATTATGGATGTTTTGCCCCAGCTTCAGATTACGTATCTTGGCGATACCGCGCGGCTTCCGTATGGCAACCGCTCGCTTGAAACGGTGTATTCTTTCACGCAAGAAGGCGTGGATTTTTTGTTTAAAGCGGGCTGTACTCTGGTCATTTTGGCCTGTAATACGGCCTCTGCCGAGGCCTTGCGAAAAATTCAGCAGGAATATCTGCCTAAAAATCATCCCGACAAAAGGGTGCTTGGAATTATCCGGCCTCTTGTTGAGGAGGCGGCGCGCGTTACGAAAAATAAAAGGATAGGAATTATCGCAACCCGTGGAACCGTTTCTTCCGGAGCGTATGTTCGGGAGCTTAACTCTCAAAACTCCGAGATACGAGTTTTTCAAAATCCGTCGCCGTTGCTTATTCCTCTTATAGAAGAAGGATGGATGAAGCGCCAAGAAACAAAAAAAATTATTAAATATTATCTTCGCCCGCTCATGGCAAAAAACATTGACACGCTTATTTTGGGCTGTACGCATTTTCAGATGATCCATTCTCTTATTCGGGATATGGTGGGTAAAAAATGTAATGTTTTAAATTCGGGAAATATTATCGCGCAATCTTTTGTTTTGTATCTTAAGAAGCACCCGGAAATTGAAAAAATCCTCGCAAAGGGCAAGAGTCATAGATTTTTTGTCACAGATATTACGCAAGGTTTTCAGGACAATGCCAACCGTTATCTTGGCAGATCTATTCATTTGGAGAAGATAAGTCTCCCAGACTGTCCGAAAACTGCAAAACTTGGCTTTTTGTCATCCTGAACTTGTTTCAGGATCTAATAATTAAGCCAAATTTTTTAGACTTAGATTCTGAAATAAATCCAGAATGACAGTTGTCGGACAGTCTGATCGCAACGGAATTTTTGGTCATCCCGAATTCATTTCGGGATCTAAATAATCATTCATTTGGTTGATATGCCTAAAATATGGTATAATAAATCATATAATTTTTTATAGCTTAAGGCTGTGGATAACTAAAATATAATAATAATTAAAAACTAAAAAATAAAAGAAAAAATATGCTATCAAAGTTCAAAAAAATCATAGGGTTTTTAATGATTTTGGGCATTTCAGCCTTGACCGCAGGATGCTTGCGCCAAGCGCCTGCCCCACGGCCACAGCCAAAACGCCCGGTACGGCAGCCAGTTGAGCAAAATTCGCAGGGTCAGCTTCCATCAAATCAGGGTCAGCTTCCATCAAATAATGATGGCATGGTTAAGGATAACGCGGCTAATACGGATTCCGTCCAGCGCAATATGAATGGAGGCACCAATGTGGATGCTACATTGGATAATCTTGATAAGCTAAGCAACACGAGCGACACGCAGGATGTTGACGACAGCGATATTGATAATTTTTAAAATAAAATAATTTAATCATATATATTATGAATAATAAATTTAAAAAAATAATATTTTTGAGCACATTGCTTTTCGTTTTAGCTGTTGTTGTGCCAAGTGTTAGGGCGGATGCAATGTCGGATTTGAATAATTTAAAATTCAAGGCGGCAAATGATTGTGCCTCGTTGAATGCGTCGCTCGCGCAGTGGAAGAGCGATTTTACCGCTGCAACATCGGATAAATACAAGTTTATAGAAGCGCCAGTTGTTTCAGGTGCGCTTATTAATTTACCCGCACTCTCTGCCGCCATGCTCGGTATTGCCAATACTGTTATTGGTACCGCAGCCTCCGGCCTAACAAAGTGGTGCACGGACATGCAGACTTTTACGCTTCCAGCACAGCTTGATGCCGCAAAAGCGCGCTACGCCGAGCTTAAGAGTGTTTTAAAAATTCGCGAAGTTATTATTCCATTATTTCAGGCAGTAGCGGAGGTAAATAATTTTTATGGAAAAGCAAAAAAATTGGTGGATGATAGAGATTATCTTAATACCGTGAATACAACAGCCATCTTCACCCAATATACTGTGGTCGGAGGTTTAGCGGCGCGCGAGGGGACCGCATTGGGTCAAATCATTACTTCTGTTGGCGCCACACTTACTGCTATAAATGCTCCAGCTAATATGCCCGCCGTGGCGTTTTATTCTGCCATACCCGGAAAAACAGAGGCGTTGGCTAAGGCTGACATAGCAAGTATTCGAAGTAAGCTGGGTATTTATAGTGATCGCATAAGCTCCTCGAACACCTTGGCGCGCTCTGGACGCGATTTTGCAGGAACTATTATTAATTTTGCAGCTCAAAATGGCGATGTGCCTGTTCCGGCTGCTCCAGTAGAGCTCAAGGATACCTATCAAAAACTTTTAGATACCTATAATGGCAGGGCGCAAAGCTTGTGCGAGAACTTGCAAAATGTCATAACTCGCGAAATCGCGAATCTTGATAGCATGGCTAATGGCATAACCGCCGGAGATTTGAATAATTTGTCAGCAGCAGTTGGAGGTCCGATTGTCACCATACAGAATAGGATTAACACAGTAAAAATAAACCTTAATACAATACTTGCCACTTTACCCGTAGGATGTGCCATTGATTTTAAAACCGTTGTTGACGGAATGTCAGCAGTAAAAGCGCTGAATATTGATATTGCATTAAAACCCATATATCAAATTGCAAAAGGTTTTAATAGGTCATATGGCAAGGCAAATGAATTAAAGGTAAATTTTACTGATGTGTTTAATGCCACAAGAGACGCAATTGACGCAGGTTTGCCGGGCGGACTTCCTGCAGCCGGTGTTCAGGATCCGAATTTTCTTGTACTCAATAATGCCATTAATAATGCCGCCACAGGAGTTTTGCCAATACAATTGACGCCTCTTCTCGCCCAGAAAGCGTCGATAGAAGCCAACATTGTTGGGGCAATTGCCAATCCCGTACAACTTGGAGTTCTCAAAAACAGCGTAAATACTTTTAGTTCGCGGTTAAGCGCCACGTCTTCAGAAATAAGCAAATTGCGCACGGAGTGGTGGAAATTTATAAAACAATATGCGATAAATTCTACAACACCACTGCCAGTAGCTTTGGCAAACGAGCAACGTGCGGCAAAACTCTTTGATGATTTTCAGACAAAGAAAGCATCTCTAAAAAACGCGGCGCAAAGAATTGTTGATTCAAGAAATTTGGTTTTAGATAAATACCAATTTACAGTAGACGGTTTGCAAAATATTCCAACGGCAGCGCCGGATGTGAGGGGAGCGGTAGGTTTTGCGGCAAGAACAGCCGCACTAAAAGCGGACTTAGCAGCCAAGCTCACGGCAATAAACAACGCGAAAAATTACGATGATATTAAAACGAAGTTAAATGAAATAAAAGATTTGGGTCTTGCCCGTGTATATTTTCCAAGCATGAGAATGTATATACGATTTGATGAATATTATAAAAAATTAGCAATTCTTCAAACAAGCATTATGCCGGTATTTGACGCCAAGATTAATATCTTGGAAACTGGAAATCCAAATCAAATACTCGCTTCCGGATCGTTAAGATCAACGTACACAGCCGTAAATACATTGCTCGGAACATTAAAAACTGATTTTGACTCCACACTGATGACAGAAATGGTGAACGCGCTTAATACTCCAGCAGATTCAACCCTATTCGCTACATTAAATGGAAAAGAAACTATTGCAAGAAATAATTTAACCTCAATCATTGCGCAATTGCGCCAGCTTTCATCATCTATTGTTGTAGCTGAAAAATTGAAGTAAAAATACAAAGAATAGCAATTAAAAAGACGGCCAGCTGGTCGTCTTTTTTGCGTTTATGTGTAATAATTTTTGTATATCTAATTTCATGGGTTTTTTCGTTGTTCTGAATTCATTTCAATATCCGACATAGATTGCTTCGGTCGCTTGAGCTTCCTCGCAATGACCAATACATTGTAGGTCACTGCGATCCGCCAGCTGGCGGAGAAGCAATCCCAAGATTACTGCGTGGTAGCTTTCACCTTATTATGCCCGCTGACACAGGAGTTTTAATGCCCGATTAGAGAGCTTTAGCAATTCAATATAGTCTTGATAGGGGACAGTGCCTACACAAAAAACAATATCAATACTATGAAACGATCGTTTCATAGTATTGATATTAAATATTTTAGTGAATTTTGTAAAAATATATTTTGTTTTGCGGGTTGTTTGAAGTTATGGTTTTTTCCGGCGTCCAGTTGGGTAGAGAAAATCCATAGCTTACCACTATTGCGCCCTTTTTTGCCTCGTGTTTAAGTTTTTTTTGTACTCGTGCCATGACGGATCCGACAAGAAAACAAAAAATAATATCAAATTGTGAAATATCTTCGTGATAAAAATTTTTGAAATAAAGCCTCACATGGCTTTTTTTAATAATTTTTTTTATCCACGTCCGGATAAAAGAAAAAGGCGAGATTTCAAATCCAGCGCAGAGAGCCCCTTTTTTTTCAGCTTCAAAAAGAAGCCTGCCATCGCCAAATCCAAGGTCGCATACTTTTTCTCCTTGCTGTATTTCAAGCGCGCGTATCACTTCGTCAATAATTTTTTTTGGCGTTGGCGCGTACGGAAC
>CAYJWS010000056.1:0-7698 GCA_964373925.1 uncultured Gammaproteobacteria bacterium | reverse complement strand
CCTCCGAACATTCGGAGGAGGTTTTGAGATACTGATTAACGTTTGCTGAATTGTGGCGCTCGGCGGGCTCTTTTGAGTCCTGGCTTTTTTCTCTCCTTTTCCCTTGAATCTCTTGTTAAAAATCCGAGCGGTTTGAGTGTTTTTCTAAGATCGGGATTATACTCTATCAAGGCTCTTGATATTCCATGACGTACTGCTTCCGATTGACCTTTTACTCCCCCGCCTTCAACCTTCACGGTAATATGAAAATTTTCCGATTTTCCTGATGCTTTCAATGGCGACGTTATAATATCATTCCATTCAAAATACGGAAAATATGCCTTTACATCTTTGCCGTTTATCGTTACCTCTCCATTTCCCGTGTGGTATAGCCTCACGCGCGCTACCGCGCTTTTTCTCCTTCCAACCGCATAAATATATTCCTTATGCGCTCTATGCGCGGAATGTTTCTTTATCTCTTGCAGAATGATTTTTACTTCTTCAGCTTTTTTCTCAACTTTTTTTCTTGGCATAGATTTATTTAATAATCAATCTCTTCATTATATTCTTTCTCAGCCTGTTTTCCGGAAGCATACGAAGCACGGCTCTCTCCAATACCGCTTTTGGATTTTTTGAAAAAACTTTTTGATAGTTTGGCTCCTTTATTCCTCCCGGATATCCCGAATAGTGATAATATATTTTTTGTTCGGCTTTTTTTCCGCTTACTTTTATTTTTTTAATATTATCAATAGTCACAAAATCGCCTCCGTCAATATTCGGCTTGAACGACGCTTTATTTTTTCCGCGCAACAAGTGAACAACCTCAGTGGCAAGCCGGCCCAATATCCTCTCCGAAGCGTCAATAGTATGATGCTTTCGTTCACTTTGTTTAATTGTATGTTGAGATTTTTTCATAGATTGATCAAGACACTGAAACATGTTCAGGGTGACAATAATAATTTATACAAATTCTATAATTACCATCTCGGCGCCGTCTCCTTTTCTTGAGCCGATAGGAATGATTCTTGTGTATCCGCCCTTTCTTTCTTTATATTTGGGACCAAAAACGTCCAGCACTTTATCTGCGGCGTTTTTTACGTACAGCTCCGATAAAAGCCTTCTTCTAGACGTAAGATTCTTTTCTTTTCCAAGAGTAATTAATTTTTCAACTCGAGAGCGAAGCACTTTTGCCTTTGCTTTTGTCGTTCTAATTTTTTCATACAAAATAAGGCTTGTGCAAAGTCCGCGCATAAGAGCTTCTCTGGGCGCGTGTTTTCTGCTTAAAATCTTTTTCTTATTTCGATGCCTCATAATGTATTCAGATTATTTTTCCTCGGCAACAGTTTCTTCAGTGATTTCGGATTTCTTTGATTTTCTCTTTTTCTTTGGTTCTTCCGTGGGTTTTGGTGCTTCCTCGCCTGCAACTGCCAAGGTCTTTTCTTCTATGAATGTAAAATGTTCCAAGATTCCTACTACTGCATTATGTACCGCCGTTTTTGGCGTTATAGAACCGTCAGTTTGAATATTTACAACGAGCTTATCCCAGTTTGTCATCTGTCCAACCCGAACGTTTTCTACCTTGAAACCCACCTTTTCAATAGGGCTGAAGTTTGAATCAATCCTAATCATACCGGTTTCTACCTCCTCTTTTTCCCGCGCCTCGGTTGGTACATATCCCCTGCCTTGTTTTACGATTACCTCCATTTCAAAACCCGCCTTTTTATCGGTGAGCGTGGCGATATGCAAATCTTTATTCACTATTTCCACGTCGCTATTCGGCTCAAAATCTTTCGCGGTAACTTTTTTTTCCCCAGAAGCTTTGAGTATAATTTTTACCGGCTGATCGTTAAAAACTTTCACGCGAAGCATTTTGAGATTAAGAGATATTTCAACAATGTCTTCTTTTATATTTTGTATTCCCGAGAATTCATGCTGCGCGCCTTTAATTTTAAAAGAAATTACCGCCGCGCCTGGAAGAGCCAAGAGAAGATTTCGCCTAATGGCGTTGCCTAGGGTTGTTCCATAGCCCGGAAAACAAGGTTCAATCGTAAGAGTTGCCGTATTTGGCGTATCGCCTTCTTCTATGGTAAGGGATGTTGGAAGAGGAATTTTTTCCATATTCACTTTGTTATGAATAAAATTTTAATTATCTTGAGTAAAACTCTACAATTGACTGAATATTAAATATCTGCGAGGCCTCTTCAATAAGAGGATCTGAAACAACTTTCACTGATTTTGATTTAGTTTCTAAAAATAACCATTCGGGTAATTCTATTTTTTGAAATTTTTTATCCAAATCTGTAAAAAGTTTTGATTGTACTTTGTTTGATTTTATGGCAATAACGTCTTTTGGCTGGACTTGGTATGATGGGATATCAACTTTTTTTCCGTTCACTGTAAAAAATCCATGTGAAACCATCTGTCTTGCCTGGCTCCTTGTTGTTGCGAATCCGGATCTATAGACCGTATTATCAAGCCTTTTTTCAAGCATCTGTGAAATAAACGCGCCAGTATTACCCCTTTTTTTCATTGCCGATTCAAAATAATTTTTGAATTGTCGCTCCTGAACACCGTACAACCTTTTTGCTTTTTGTTTTTCGCGCAACTGCTCCCCATAGGGAGTCAAACGAGGATAGCCTTTGGGGCCATGTACTCCGGGAGGATAGTTTCTGCGCGTTAGCGGACATTTAGGAGAATCGCAAAGCTTCACTCCTTCACGCCTGCATAATTTATGTTTTGGACCAGTGTATCGGGACATGTTGATGAGTTTATAGTTAGTAGTTGATAGTAAATAGAATTAAACCCTTCGTGGTTTTTTTGGACGGCAACCGTTATGCGGAATTGGCGTGATATCTTTTATAGATAATACATTAATGCCATTTGCGTTAATCGCTCTAATAGCTGCTTCACGGCCAGAACCAACTCCCTTTACAAAGACTCTCACTTCTTTTAGTCCCCTTTCCTTTGCCTTAGTCGCGGCGTCGCGAACAATGGACTGTGAAGCAAACGGTGTAGACTTTTTTGGACCGCTAAAACCGACGTGGCCGGCTGATGACCAAGATAATACATCTCCAGAAAGGTCTGTAAAAGTTATAAGCGTGTTATTATACGATGCCTTAACGTATGCTTTTCCTGATGTTACAATTTTTTTTACTTTTTTCGTTTTTGATCTCGTTACTTTTTTTACTGGTGCGGTTTGTGTTGTTGTAGTTTCCATATTGAAGTGTAAAATTTATGTTTTCTGCGCGGCCACTTTTCTTCCAGAACCCATTGTTTTTCTGACATTTCCACGGACCGTACGGGAATTGGTTTTTGTCCTTTGTCCTCGCGCGGGAAGATTTCTTGTGTGCCTCATTCCCCTATACGCCCCAATTTCTTTTAGGCGCTTAATATTCATAAGCTTTTCTCTACGGAGCTCACCTTCAACTTTATGATTCTTTTCAATAAGTTCTTTAATGGAGTTTACCTCTCGTTCCGTTAAATCTTTTACTCTTGTATTTGGATTAATTTTTGTCTGAATCAAAATATCAAATGAAGTCTTCATACCAACTCCATAAATGTACGTTAGTCCTACTTCAACTCTTTTATTTGATGGTAATGTGACACCGGCAATTCTCGCCATACAAAATTTAGATATTACCCGCCCGAGGCGGGTCAGCCTTGGGCTGAGAAATTAGATATTAGTAATTGCAATTTATCCTTGTCTCTGCTTGTGTTTAGGATTTTTGCAAATAACCCTCAAGCGTAAATTACGCTTAATTATTTTGCAATCTTTGCAGATTTTTTTTACCGATGCTCTTACTTTCATATATTAAAACCTATAAGTAATTCTGCCTTTAGTCAGGTCATAAGGACTCATTTGAACCCTAACTTCATCTCCAGGAAGTATCCTTATTTTATTCATTCTCATTTTTCCTGAAAGGTGACCTAAAATAATCTGTCCAGTTTCAAGCTGGATTTTGAATTGGGCAGACGGTAGCAATTCAATGATTTTGCCCTTCATTTCTATAAAATCCTTACTGCCTGCTATATTTGTTTTTTCGTTCATTTATTTATGGAGTAAAACAAAAACTTAGTAACATATGTTACTAAAATTTGTTTTTATAAACATATTTTAGCTTATGATTGAGTTTACTATATAGCATTTTTTATGTCAAGATTAATAATAACGTATTTATGGACATTTGTCAAGGATTTTTTGCTAAAATTAAATATTTATAAATTTTTTTAAAAAATTGATCACTTGCCCACAATTGCTTTTATCCTACGAATACCTGCTGACGATGTTGTCTCTTGCAGTATTTTAAATGACTTAAGCTCGACGGTTGAGTTTACGTGGGGGCCTCCGCATATTTCTTTTGAAAAACTTCCAATACTATATACTTTTACTTTTTGCTCGTATTTTTCATTAAATACTCCCATAGCGCCTAAATTTTTTGCTTTGTCTAATTCCATCTCTTCCCACGTTACGGGTATGTTTTTTCGTATCTGTTCATTCACCAAATCCTCAACTTTTTTTATTTCTTCAGAATTCATTTTTTTGGAATGCGAAAAATCAAGGCGCAAGCGCTCCGCCGTTATATTAGAACCTTTTTGATATACATGATCTCCAAGTACTTTTCGTAATGACGCCAAAAGGAGATGGGTTGCCGTGTGGCCCTGTGTCGTGGCGAATGAATGGTCGGCAAGACCGCCTTTGAATTTTTTTTCAGCACCAACTCGAGATATTTCCTGATGCTTTTTAAATTCGCTTTCAAATTTAATACTATCAACTTTTAATCCTTTTTCCGCAGCAAGTTCAATGGTCATATCAATGGGGAGCCCGAAAGAGGAAAAAAGCATAAACGTATCTTTTCCGGAAATATCTTTTGTCGATATTTTATTGAATTCTTTAAGGCCCATTTTAAGAGTGGTTCTAAATTTTTTTTCTTCCAATACAATCTCATTTTTGATTTTTTGCGCCTGTGTTTCAATCTCCGGATAGTAATTTTTATAATACGAAACAAGCGCATCAACGAGCAAATGCAGATTTCCTACTTGAATTCCCAGCAGATCCATATGCCGAACCGACCGCCTAATAAGCCTTCGCGCAAAATATCCTTGATCCGTGTTTGCGGGGATAACGCCATCGGCAATAAGAAAAAATACTGCTCGAAAATGATCGGCAATTATCCTAAAAGATTTTTGATAATTTTTATCCGAGTATAACTTTTTTGAAAGTTTTTGAAGGTATTCAACTATTGTTTGAAAAATATCAATGGTAAAGATGTCAGGATTATCTTGCGATGCCGCAGAAATCCTTTCAAGCCCTCCGCCAAAGTCAACATTTTTTTGCTTGAGTTTTTCAAAAGATCCGCCAGGCATTTTTTTATATTCCATAAATACGGAGTTTCCAATTTCAACAAATCTCCCGCAATCGCAGTTTGGATGGCAATGTTCACCAAATTTTTTGTCATGTTCAAACGCGTCAAATTCATAAAACACTTCGGAATCAGGGCCTCCCGGCTCTCCCGCGGGCATATTATTAGGCGCGCCGGCGCGCGACCACCAGTTTTTGCTTGTATCATAATAAAAAATTCTTCCTCCCTGCATTCCTTTGGCGCTTCCATCTTTTTCCGAGCCAAGCTCAATCTCTTTGGCTTCGATTCCTGATTTTTTAAAAATTTCTTTCCAAATATGCGCGGATTCCGTGTCCTTGGGAAGATTATTTTTTTCATCGCCCAAGAATACTGAAACATAAATTTTTTTCGGATCAAGGCCGATTTCTTCTGTTAAAAATTCAAAAAACCATTGAAGCTGGCTTTCTTTTGAATAACCCGCCTCTCCGATGCCGTCAGGCGAGGCAGGGTCCCCAAGCGACCAATTACCAAGCATTTCAAAAAAAGAAGTGTGCCTATTATCTCCAACTTCATCAATATCAACAGATCTGAAACATTTTTGTGAATTGACAAGCCTATTGCCTTGTGGGTGCTTGTCGCCCAAAAGATATGGTATCATCGGCTGCATGCCCGAGCCCGTAAAAAGCGTTGTCGGGTCGTTTTCCGGAACAATTGATGATGATGAAATAACAGCGTGCCCACGCTTTTTGAAAAATTCAATATATTTTTTTCTTGTTTCGTTTACATCCATAGTATTATTGATTCAATAATAACAGACATATTTAATAATTTCAATATAAACATTCTAATGAAAAACCGGATACAAAGTTTTGTATCCGGCGAAGCGATATCTTGAAAACCCTAACTAAAAAGAACATATCGCCTCTTTTTTTCATTTATTGCAAATGAACGATATTCAAGTTTAACGATGTCGCATAATTTTGTCTACTATCCCCCCTCCGAGAACTTCATTTTGCTTGTAAAATACTACAGACTGCCCTACTGCCGGCGCGAATTGTGGTTTTTTAAAAGTAACATAAATTTGTCTCCCATTTTTTGTTATTTTACATTTTTGGTCTTTTTGCTGATATCTTATTTTCGCCGAGCATAATAATGGAATTTTTGGCATTCTTGAAATCCAATGCGCTTCATTAATTATCAAATTTTTCGAATATAAGTGCTTGTCCTTGCTCCCGCGTACAACAACCAAAGTGTTTGTTTTCACATTCTTCTCAATAACGTATAAAGGTTTCCCACCTCCGATACCTATGCCTTTTCTCTGACCAATGGTGTAGTACCAAGCCCCTGAATGCGTTCCTATTTCTTTTCCTAAGATATCAACAATAACTCCTTGCTTTTCCGGCAATCTCTGCCGTAAAAATGTTTTTAAATCTATATGTCCGACAAAACAGATGCCTTGAGAATCTTTTTTCTCCGCGTTTGGAAGCTTGAATTCTCTGGCAAGCGCGCGAACTTCTGATTTTTTATATTTTCCTATTGGAAAAAGAGTTTGCGAAAGCTGTTTTTGATTCAGCGTATATAAAAAATACGATTGATCCTTTTTCGGATCCTTCCCTTTTAATAATTCAAAGATTGGAAATTGAGAATTGGAAATTGGAAATTTCCGCCGAAGGCGGATGTAGTGTCCTGTCGCGATATAGTCAAAGCCCAGATCTCTTGCCTTGTCTAAAAATATTTTAAATTTTATTTCTTTATTGCACATGATATCCGGATTGGGCGTGCGCCCAGCCTTATATTCCTTGAAAAAATATTCAATCACTTTATTTTTGTATTCTTTTTCAAAATTAAAACTCCTAAAAGGAATTTTTAAAACTTCGCAGACTTTTTTCACGTCATCAAAATCCGCCTCCCACGGGCAGTCATAGTCAATCACGCCATGCCAGCTCTCGGATGAAAAATTCTTCATAAATCCGCCCATCACCTCATACCCTTCTTTTTTAAGAAGAGCGGCTGCGACTGAAGAATCAACTCCACCGGACATCGCCACCAAGACCTTTCGCCTGCCACGCCGTGCCCCGTAGCCAGTTTTGCTGTGGTACTGGGGCAGCGAACTAGTATGAGGCCTGCCCTGAGCCGGGTCGAAGGGTTGTTTTGATTTGATTTTCATAAAATTATTTTAACATTTTTTCGGCAAAATATTTTTCGTATAGAATCCGCAAGCATTGCGAGTGTGTACCCTCCAAAGGCAGGCATAGTGGCTGATCCTGTTTTACCCGTTTACACATCCTTACAAACTCCAGTTTGTAAGGATGTTATTGAATGCGTTGGAAAGATTTGAGAAAGCTGACAAACGTTTTGCCATACGGTGAAAGCGTGTGCT
>CAYJWS010000055.1:0-7962 GCA_964373925.1 uncultured Gammaproteobacteria bacterium | reverse complement strand
CGGCGGCCTCATTCCAAAATACCAACCGGGTCCTTATTGAAAACGCAGTCAAAGGTGGAGTTGATTCTCTTCGAGGGCTGAAAGAAAATGTTATAATTGGAAGATTGATCCCGGCTGGAACTGGATTCAAAGAGAAATTTGTTCAAGAAGGGGAATAAAATATATTTATGAACTCTCCCGTTGCAAAAATTAAGGAGAGACTTTCAATCGAAGAAGTAGTCTCTTCTTACATAAAGCTGGAAAGGGCTGGCGCAAACTTGAAAGCCAAGTGCCCTTTTCACAATGAAAAGACTCCTTCTTTTTTTGTTTCTCCCGATCGCTCTAGCTATTATTGCTTTGGCTGTGGGGCCAAGGGCGATATTTTTACCTTCGTGCAAGAGTTCGAAGGACTTGATTTTAAAGGGGCGCTCAAGCTCCTAGCCGCTCGTGCTGGGGTCCCACTCGAACATTACAATAAAGAAGAAGAAAGTGAAAAAGAGAGGTTGCTCAAAGCCATGGAAGAAGCCACTGTTTATTTTGAAGACAATTTGAAAAATAATAAACAGGCGCAAGAATATTTAAAATCCCGTGGACTAACAGAAAATAGCATAAAAGATTTTAGGATCGGCTATGCGCTTTCAGAGTGGCGCGAGCTCTATGACTATTTAAAGAAAAAAGGTTTTACGGATATTGAAATAGAGAGGGCAGGACTTGCTAAAAAGTCAGAGAAAGGCTTTTACGACAGGTTTCGTGGGAGAATAATGTTTCCTATTTCTGACTCTAGCGGGCGAGTCATAGCTTTCTCCGGTAGAATTTTCGTCGATGACGGAAAATCCGCCAAGTACTTGAATAGCCCGGACACATTGCTATTCAATAAGTCCGCGGTGCTCTACGGACTCGACAAGGCCAAAGAATCAATTCGCAAGAATAATTTTTCTGTTTTAGTGGAGGGCCAGATGGATTTGATCTTGTCGCATCAAGCAGGATATAAAAACACAATCGCCACTTCCGGCACGGCTCTTTCTGATTCGACCGTTGCTAAAGAAAACGCAGTTTCTAATTTAGGGCTGGTGCGTCGTTTGACCCCCAATATAGTTTTGGCTTTTGATGCGGACAAAGCGGGCTTTGCGGCCGCCAACAGAGCAGGCAAGATAGCACTCTCGCTTGGTATGGATGTAAAAGTGGCAAAGATGCCGGAAGGCGTTGACCCCGCGGATCTAATTTCTGAAAAAGGAAGCTCTGCCTGGAAGGAAGCAATTCGCAATTCAAAACACATAATAGAATTTCTACTAGAAAAGATTTTAAAAAATGCAGATAACGATGCGCGTAAAACAGGCAGAGAAATAAAAGAGAAAATATTACCCTATATAGATGCGCTCCCAAGCTCAATCGAAAAAGCGCACTTTGTGAAAAAAATCAGCGATGCATCGTCTATACCCATAGGAGCCCTAGAGGAGGATTTAAAAAAGATTAAAGAAGAACAAAAATATGAAAGGGGGGAGTTGGAAGAAGCGCTGGAAGTTGAAAACAAAATATACCGAAAAGACCATATATTGCAACGTTTATTGGGAATTATCCTATGGCAAGAAACCCTAGCAAAGCCACTCGTTAATGTAGGGGAAGTATCAAAATTGCTTTCAGGGATTTTAGATCTTAAAATAGATAAAATTTTGGAAAAAGTAGAGAGTACCAAAGCAGATTTAATTTTTGAAGCAGAAGTTTTTTACGGAGAAGGTGTAAAACTAGAGAAAGACGTAGAAGATCTGCTTTCTAATTTGGAAGAAGAACACCTGAAAGAAAAATTAGGAGATAAAATGCGGGAGCTACATGTAGCTGAAGAGCATAAAGAACAAGTGAAAGTATCAAAAATTTTAAAAGAAATTAACGATTTGAATAATAAAATACAGAACATTAAAAATAATAGATTAAATAAAAAGGTATGAAAAAGAAAAAATTAAAGAAAAGGGCTTCAAAAATAAAAAAGAAAGTTAAGAAAAAAGCTTCGAAGAGGAGAGTTGAAAAAAAAATTTCCAGAAAAGTGAAGAAATATGCTACTGGCAAGAAAAAAGCGCAAGAGATGACCCGCATAGCGGACGAACTTATTGCCAAAGGGCGCAAAAGAGGATTTATTACCTATGACGAGATATTAAAAACTTTTCCGGATATTGAAAATAATATTTTATTCTTGGATGAACTTTATGATAAATTTGCTGTAGCCGGAATTGATGTGCTAGAAGGGGGGAATTTACTTAATCTGGATGTCGATTTAACTGACAAAGATTTAAATAAGTCAACCATTCATGATTCAATACAAATGTATCTTAAAGAAATAGGACAGTATCCGCTAATTTATGCGAGCGATGAAAAGGAATTGGCCAAGCGCATAGAGCGTGGCGACCTAGAAGCTAAAAATCTGCTGGCTCGCGCAAATTTGCGTCTGGTAGTTTCAATCGCTAAAAAATATGTGGGAAGAAGCGCAAACTTAACTCTGCTCGACCTTATCCAAGAGGGCAATTTGGGATTATTTAAAGCGGTTGAAAAATTTGACTGGACCAAAGGATATAAATTCTCTACTTATGCCACTTGGTGGATTCGTCAGTCTATTACGCGCGCTTTGGCGGACCAAAGTCGAACCATCCGTATTCCGGTGCACATGGTGGAGACAATTTCTAAATACAAACAGACCCACCGCAGGCTCTCACAGGACTTGGGCCGAGAGCCACTGGCAGAGGAGATTGCAACGGAGATGGGTATTCCAGTTGAAAAAATTCATACTATTGAAAATATTTCTCAAGAGACAATTTCCTTAGAACAGCCGATAGGGGACGATGATGACAAGTCAACGCTGGAGAATTTTATTCCGGACGACAAAATTTTACGTCCAGACCAAGAATCTTCCCGCCGCATCCTTTCCGACCAAGTGCGCGAAGTTCTAAATGAGCTTAACCCAAAGGAGCGCAAGATTCTAGAAATGCGCTACGGACTCTTGGACGGCATTCAGCACACTCTGGAGCGAGTAGGTGAGGAATTTGGCGTCACCCGTGAACGTATCCGCCAAATCGAAGCCAAAGTTCACGAAAAACTCCGCCAGCATGATAAGATTTCAAGATTGAAAAACTACTTCGATTAAATACAACCCTCTCCCAACCTCTCCCTTATCAGGGCGAGGAGTGTAGTAGTGTAAAGTCCCCCCGACAAGGGGGATTTAGGGGGTTGTAAGTAAGTTCAACAAGTTAAAGGCTGATCCGCTTCTGGCGGAAATTATTAATATTTGCATTATGGCATTTTTAAGGAATATGATATAATTATTCCATTAGTAGATTTAGCCTGCTTACTGTCGTAGGAGCGGGATTAATTTTAAAAAATAATATGTGTAGTGCAAATTGTGGCAGTTGGAGTGGATGTACAGTCAGCAAGGTCACTAAGGCGTTGTTGGTTGTAGGAGGATTGAATTGGGGTTTGGTGGGTCTTGGCATGCTCTTTGGTGGCGCCGACTGGAATGTCGTCTATAGGCTACTTGGGTCTATGCCCGTGCTTGAGGGTGTTGTCTATGTATTAGTAGGCGTGGCTGCAGTCATGTCTCTAGTGGGTTGCAAATGTAGTAAGTGTAAAGCCGCTTGCGCAGCTTGTGTTGCTGCCGACGGTGGCACAATGGGAGGAAATATGTAATACTTGAGGCGTGGCCTCGATTCCGAGCATTATTTTTTATTTTTTAATTTTTATGTCTGTCTATGTGCAGGTGTTTTTCTTGGTGACATTTCTCGAAAACAGAAAAAAAATTATTGTTAGGAGCGGCGGAATTAAACTAGAGTCTTATCCAGCCGTGACCATTATTGTTCCTTCCTGGAATGAAGAGAAGACAATTTTAGGAACAGTCCATTCTTTACTTGATTTGAATTACCCGCAAGATAAAATAAAAATTTTTCTTATTGATGACGGATCCACGGATGGCACCTGGAATATTATTTCCAGGCTTACCAAGCAAAAAAATATAAAAATTTTCCGCAAAGAAAATGGAGGAAAATACACCGCGCTTAATTTGGGTCTAGAACATATTGAAACTGATTTTTTGGCGTGTCTGGATGCCGATTCATTTGCCGAAAAAGAATCTCTAGTTCGCCTGATGAGCTATTTTGAAAAAGACCCCTCTATTATGGCGGTGGCGCCTTCTATTATTGCAAGCAATCCAGAAGGAGTTATTCAAAAAGTACAAAAAGTTGAATTCCATATGGGAATTTACCTGAAGAAAATGCTGGGGTTTCTAGGAGCAATCAATGTCACCCCCGGCCCGCTTACAGTGTTCCGCAAAAAAGTGTTTGATGACCTGGGTCCGTATCGTCATGCGCACAACACCGAGGATATGGAGATTGCTTATCGCATGCAAAAAAATAACTACAAGATTGCGCATTGCAATGATGCCTATGTTTTTACCAGCACGCCCGGAACTATTAAAAAACTTTACCGCCAGAGGTTGCGCTGGGTTTACGGTTTTATAAATAATACATTCGATTACCGAGATGTTTTGTTTAAGAAAAAATATGGGAATTTTGCTCTCTTTACTTTGCCTACTGGTATTATTTCTATTTTTTCCGTAGGATTTTTGTTTGGAAAAATTGTCTACAACCTGAGTGACTTTTTGTATTCAAAATTTATCCATTTTCAAGCAGTCGGGTTTCATTTTGCGAGCGGAATAAGTCCTTTTGATCCTTTTTTTATCAATACCAAGATATCGCTTTTTTTGGTTGTGCTAATATATTCGATTGTGTTTTTTGCCATGATGTTCGGCGGGAGAATGTATGACGGTAAATGGAAGCTCTCCCTGGAAATGTTTTATTTTTTCCCAGTTTTTATTATTCTAGCTCCGCTTTGGATCCTGAAAGCAATTTGGAACACTGTCATCTCTAAAGCTCCTGCCTGGAGATAAATCCGCCAGAATTTTAAAAAATAATAAAGTGAAATGATTAAAACAATATATTGTTAAAATTTAGGCGGATAAACATATGAATGATAATAATATTGACTGGAAAAAATATTTAATTGTATTTCTAATTACTCTGGGGCTTTTTATGACTGCGATTTATTTAAGCAATTATTTCGGCGACAAAAAAATCGACCAGCTGAAATTAATTCAGGATAAAATAGCCATCGACATTCTGTCTTCGGAAACTCAATTCTCCCTACTCTCCGAGCTTTCTTGTAACAACATCGCTGATTCTGTTTTGTCAGGGGAGCTTGGCGAGCTTGGGCAAAAACTGGAATGGGGGCAGGAAAATTTGGGCGCTACCGAAGAGGTATCTTATCTAAAAAAATATTATTCGCTCCTGCAAATCAAAGACTATCTATTAATGAAAAAAATTTCCGCTCGCTGTGGCGTAAAATCGGCTTTTATACTATATTTTTATACCACTGCGGAAAATTGCAGTGAATGCGAAAAGGAAAGCCTGGTACTTACTGCCTTGCGGGAAAAATATCCAGAGCTCCGCGTTTATTCCTTCGATTACAGCACCGACCTTTCCGCTGTTAATTCTATGCTCCAGATATATAAGATAAAAGATACATTATTACCTGCGCTGGTTATTGACGACAACACCTTCACCGGTTTTCATAGCATTGAAGACCTAGAATCGCGCATAAAGGCATCCTTCAAACTTCAAGAGAGCAAGCCTGAAAGTGTAGAAATTTAAGATTACTGACTCATCTGCATCTTTGAATGATCTATGCCTGGCATATTCATGTCAGACATATTTCCTCCTTGTGCCACCGATACCACGAAATCGGTCGTGAATACTTTTCCCGCTCTTTGGAATTGCGTGAATACTTTGTATCTTCCGGCCTCGGGGAAATCAACCATAAAGTCTACTTTTCCTGTTTGAGGAGCATTCACATCTTCCATAGGGTGCGCATGAATGAAATCAAGAGTGCCTTCACGGAGAACGACGGTATGACCTAGGGCACCGAGATACTCTTCCAGATCAGTAACTGGTTTCCCGTTCTCTTTCAGCTTGAATGTAAGCATGACCTCCTTTCCGGAAATGAGCGTCTGATCGGATGAAAGCGCAACTTGATAGCCATTAAACGTTTTTGTTTTTTCTAGAGAGCCAAGAGCTTGAGGTGTGTAGTTTGCGCCCGTACCCGCTGGAACGTCCTCTGAAATGGTGACTGCAAGTGGCATGCCCATAGCGTCCTTTTGACCGCCTGCCGGAGCAAAGTCAGCAAAGATTCGATATACCCCGTCAGCTGGGAATGTTAAGTCTTTGAATGTAAAGGTTCCGGTCGTTGCATTATATTGCGGATGGATGTGCTGGAAGTATGCAAGGTCTTTCCTCACTACGATCACGTGCATCGGCTTGGTGTGAGTGATGGCAAAATCCTTGAGTGTATTGCCTTGATCATCCACGATAGAGAACGAGTATTCGTTCGGAGCATTTACCGAATAGGTCTTGCCATTAGAATCAGTTTTCAAACAGTATGACCGGTGGCTTTGAATTGGTTTTGTGCTGGTAAAAGTACCGTCCGACGAGCAATACACGCCTCCGTT
This sequence comes from uncultured Gammaproteobacteria bacterium, assembly GCA_964373925.1. Lineage (GTDB taxonomy): Bacteria > Patescibacteriota > Patescibacteriia > Buchananbacterales > GWA2-38-13 > CAYJWS01. The sequence goes on along the minus strand of CAYJWS010000055.1, from coordinate 1,445 downwards.
GTTTACTACCTGCGGATTATTGCCACTCTTGGTGGCGATGAACGCAATACCTACAACAATGACGATCCCGATAATTCCTACAATGATTTTATTATTCATAGACATAATTCGTTAGTTATAATCAGTCGTTAAGTTCATTTATTTAATCTGTTGTATAAAGATGCAACCGAATATCCAAGAACCCAGAAAACCGTCGCTTCAAGAACTGTTCCAAGTACAATGTGCGATAAGCTGGAATCAAAACTTGTAACATTTAACTTCAACCCCGCAACAAATAGATTCATAAGCCATTCGTAAGAATGTGGAGAAATCCAAATCCAGAAGTGGAAAATTGGATGCAGAACTAAATCAATAATTGCGAAAGTATTTGCGAAAGCGATGGTGTTCAGTTTATTCATAGTGATGTTGTTAATTTTACTAAATTTTCTGCGCTTTTAACAGCTCCCTCCAATACTGGAATCCCAATGTTAGTAAGAGGAGAGCAGTTACAAGGCCGGGATAGTAGGACATATGACGCAAAGTAGGAATGATGTGGGTCATTTCAAAAATAAAAAATAAACCAATAAAGATCACAAGCCATCTGTTCGGCCGGTAGATAGCCCATATTAAAAGTGCTACCAACGCTATTTGCTCAATCCAGTACAGAGTGACTGTAGGCAAATTGTGCGCTGTTATCCAACGAAAGAGAGGATCGAGATCGAGAAGTCCAGTGCTGTATTCCTCAAACGCATGCACGATAAATAATGGTAGAGAAAGCAGGAATATATTTTTAAGACGATCTGAGTTCATACGATTATTTGATTCTTTTTTACGAGCTTATATTCGTGCCATGTGAGCCAAATCACTACAAGATCAAAGATAGAGAGGAGAATGAGAAAGAACGAGTGAGTATAGGTAAACCGATAGAGCTGATACGCGATGAACAGAAAGAAAACAACGATGGCCGATGGATATGCCCATAGCTTATTTCTCAAAAGACCAATCACCAAGAATATTTTGATGACCCCATGGCTTAAAAGGTAGAAGGAGGCAAACAACTGTGCGTGTTCGGAAAAATACGGCACATAATGTTGAATAAAGTTTGCGACAAGGTCGGTGGGATCTTCGATTAATTCACCCCGAACAAGGAATTGAACAATGTTTGTTACCGCGCCCGTAAAGAGAAAAAGAATACCTCCTATAATTTCAAGGATAGCGTTTGACCCCTTAAGCAATACGCTGATGATAAATATTTTGCGGATATTTTTTTCTTGGATGATGGGCTCCATATCAGATTTTCTGCTTCCGCAACAGCACCGCGTTGAAGGCAACGATTACGGTACTGACCGACATGAGCACGGCCGCGAGCCACGGTTGAAGTATGATGCCTTTGGATGCGAGTACTCCGGCGGCAAGCGGAATGGCAACAACGTTATAGCCCGTCGCCCAAAAGAGATTCTGGATCA
>CAYJWS010000054.1:0-8175 GCA_964373925.1 uncultured Gammaproteobacteria bacterium | reverse complement strand
CAACCCTAAAAATTCTTTTGCCAAACGAGGCGCTTCTTTTTGGAAATATTTTTTAATCTCTTGCCACGTGGCTTTGAAAAAGAGTTTTGGCATAGGGTCGGATTCGGCGTCAGTAAAATACGTCAAGCTTTTTAATATATGCGGAAGATTATGTTCTTGACCCGGGTATTGTAAGAGAGCACGGTTAATAACATCAGCCAATTTCCCCCGATGGATACAATACCAATAGAGATCAACAAAATCTCTTTTTCGTCCTCTCTGGCTGATAGCCACGATTTTCATCGCCGCGATATCACTAGGCACAAGAATTCGAATATTTCCACAGCGAAACATTTGAGATGATGGAATAAAAAATGGATAGGCAATAAAGCTTATCTTGGCATCCATGAGTGTTCCATAGAGAGTTCCTTCTTCAATATACGTAGTAGACCAATATTTTGTTTCTAATAATTTTCTTTCAAGCATTGTTATCTTGATCTTTATTTGGGGAATAAAAAAATCTAGGTCGACTGATTGACGATGACCTGCTTGAAGCGCTAAAGCTGTGCCACCTGCTAAATACCAATGAGAATTTTTAAATAGGGGTAGTTTTGCGCAATATAAAAATGCTTTTCGAGTTACACGAGGTAATAAATCGAGATAAAGACTCTCTGAGATGATTCGTTTTACTCCCATACGAGTGTCCACAATGATTTAGATTTATCATGAAGTACTCGTGAATGGTAAACCACATCTTTAATCAGTCGCGGTGAATAATAATGAACAAGCCACTTCACCTCTTTATCATCTCCAAAATCAAGCACGCGCTCAATGATATACTTGGCGTGTTTTTTTGGATCAATGGTCTTTGGGTCAACATCCCAAAAAAGCGACTGGCGAAATCGCATTGGTTTTTTAATTTTTTTTCCTCGTCTTTTCATGTATTTATTATAACAAAATTTTGAGTGTTTTACAATATAAAAAATAATATGATATCATGAGATAATATGCCATTACACAACGTTGCTAAACAACAATTATTCCAGTGTGCGTTGATATTTTTTTTATTGATTTTTTTAGCGCCGAAAATTGCATTTGCAAAAATTATTATCAATGAAATAGGAGCGTTTGAGAAAACCAACAGCGAGTGGATAGAAATATATAATACTGGAAGCGGGGCGGTTGATATGACTGATTGGAAATTCTTTGAAAACGCGACCAATCACGGCCTTACTCCATTTCAGGGGGATGCGATATTGCAACCGGGAGAATTTGCCATTATAGCCCAGAAGGCGGATGTATTTTTGTCAGAGAAAAACTTTTCAGGAACCATTATAGACAGTTCCTGGTCAAGCCTCAAGGAAGACGGCGAAGAAATAGGCCTTAAGGACAAAGATGGAAACTTTATTGAACAATTCACCTATATAAAGGCGACAAATTTTTCTTTGGAAAGAGTGAACCCAAACCTTGATGATTATACTCAAAATAACTGGAGAGAACACGCCTCCGGCCACACTGCTGGATTTCAAAACAGCAATTATATGGTTACTCAAATAAACAATGAGCCTCAAACGCAAGAGCCGCCTTCGCAACAACAAACACCAAACACGCAAACTGCGCCAACACCCGAGACTGTGGCTCCTCCAAGCCCCTCTCCTTCGCCTAGCCCATCGAGAGCGCCATCCTCTTCTCCTTCTCCGTCTCCCTCGCGGGAAAATTCTTCAAATAAGGCGATAATGCAAGAAAGTCCATCCCCCTCTCCAAGCACGCAAGTTAAGATTGAATACCAAAAGATAGTAATCAGCGAGTTCCTTCCAAACCCCAAGGGAGCAGACGCTGGTAAAGAATATATTGTGCTTTTCAATCCCAATGACCGCGAGGAAAATCTTTCAGGATGGACTCTTGATGATATTGACGGCGAAAGCAAGCTCTACGCAATAAAGCAAAATACCATAATTGCCTCTCGTGGATATCTCAAATTCACAAGCGACGAAACAAAGATCAATCTTGACAACAATAAAGATTCTGTGCGGCTTTTTAACCCTGATAAAATATTGGCGGATGAAGCATCATATGAAAATGCAAAAGAAAGCATACCATACGTTCGAGATAAAAAAGGCGCGTGGCGACAAAAAGAACCGGCAGCCAACTACATTTCATCTTCTTCAAAGACAATGGGCGAAATTTCCAAAGAAAAACAGGGCGCGCGAGTATCGACAACAGGGACAGTTATTGCAGAGCCCAACACATTGAGCGAATCATTTTTCTATATTTCGGACGCCACCGGCGGCATTCAAATATATTCTTCAAAAAAAGATTTTCCAAATATTTCTTTGGGCGACATTGTTGAGGTGAAGGGCGCGGTCTCGGAATATTCGAATGAGCCAAGAATAAAAATTTTGCAAGCGTCGGATATACATATTGTGGGAAAAGAAGAAGTGCAAAATGACGCGCCTGCAAAAATTGCTGACATAAAAAATATGCCTTTAGGCATCCTCGTTTCCGCGCATGGCAAAATCACGCAATGCGGAAACATTGGAATGTATATTGATGACGGATCGGGAGAAATGAATGTATATATAAAACCTGCTACCAACATAGAAAAAAATTGCGCGGATAAAGACGAGGTAACCGTCACCGGAGTGCTCACCAAAAATGACTCCGGAACAAGGATTCTTCCGCGCTATCCAAAAGATATAATGTATGGAAAAATTTTGGGAGCGAGCCTTGACGAAGAAAAAAAATCAAATTGGAGAGCTATAAGCCCCGTATATTTTATTTTATTTTTCATAATAGCGATCCTTTCCGCCTCAAATATTCGGCTTCTGTACCTTATAAAGAAAAAGAGTTAGTATATAAAAAATTTCATGAAATACAACAAAATTCTAAAAAATTTTGAAAAGTTTGACTTTTTCGCTCATATATGATAATATTCGATGTTGTTGTTCATTATAACAACACATGTACCTTTACAACATTTTTACACCTTAATGGAGGATGTGAATATTCATGCGTACCAGCGATATTTTTTCAAAGGAAAGCAGGCAAGATATGGACTCCGAGGCACTCGATGCCTTAGGCGATAATCTTAAATCAAAGTTTTTGGAACTTCGAAAAAATATTGAAGGGGTTGCCGAGGCCTATGAAGCTAAGGCTCAGCAGCTTTTTGACAAGGCAAGGGCCATGAGAGGGTGGATCAATACTCTGGGAAACGACGATTCACTGCCCCCGAAAAATGAGGAGGCGCTCGTTGACCATACGCGAATTGCCGAGGACAAGGCAGATATTGCCGGCATAGTACAATCTTTCGTGAAAAATTTTGACCGCAATAAAACCTTTACGTGCCATAATATTATGCGCACGATCAAATCGCAAGTACAGATTAGAAACAAAAAAAATATTATTCGGCGCATCGCGGGAATTCTTGGCCATCTTGTGCAAAATGGAGATATCATCTCAATAAAAAAAGCGGACTGCAACATATACTCCTTTCCAGAAAAAGCGTCAAGGCTAAAAGAAGTAACACTCTCTCATAATATCTTGCGCGCGATTGACACTTTGGAAAAAAGTGGTTCAAAAATTACCGCAAAAGCCATTAGAAGCTTTTTAGTGTCCGATGGACTGTTTACGTACGAAAATCTCAAACTCCGAGACGTAAGCTCTTCTATCTATTTTTTGAAGGGTATAAAAAAGCATATTCGCGTGAAATCAAAGACAGGAAAGGAAACCACATACGAACTCACCGAAGAAGGAAAAGCTGCTTTAGAAAACTTGAAAAAAGGAAACGCACATGAAAAAAAAGTGCGAAGGAGTAGTGGGACATGACAAAAAACGTTGACATTATTGAAGAAGCCAAAGCACTTTTTTCAAAACGCCTTCAAGAATATATTGAAAGACATGGACACAAGGTAAAGGACGTCTTCAAGAGCCTTAATATTGGCGAATGGTGCGTAAGGCGCTGGAACAACAAAGAATCGCTTCCCAGTAAAAAGAAATTTGCTGTATTAGCAAAACATCTTAAGTTGTCTGAACAGGAAGAGCAATTTATCGGCAAAGCCATAGCGAGGCTTGGAAGCTTAAAGGGATTGCGTTCAGGTGCAACGCGCAGAGGCGAACAGACAGATAATGCTACTTTTCCATCAAAACTTAAAGATATTGAAGAAAGAATGAAAATCGTCGAAGCCAGAGTATTAAAGATTGAAGAACTTATTGGCGTAGCTCTGAAAAAAGACATTGTTCCCAGAGACGCCTCTAACAAGCTCATGGGCGATTCTGCCTCAACGCAATGGGACGTCAATGGAATGCGGTTCATCTTGACGAAAGATAACTTCAAAACCATTGATACTGGCCCGTGGACTGATAAAGAAATTCAAGATACTTGTCTTTTAATTGAAGAGCTAAGAAGAAGGCTTTCCTTACTTGCACAAAACAGCTCTGCTGATTTCAAGGATAAGTCTCTTTATGGGCTTTCCAAAGAGCTTACAGAGCTTTGGCGATCGTATCAAATCGCGCAAAGCGTTGTTCCTACCGAAGCCGCTAAGCTTATTGATATTGAAAGAAAGAATCCATCGCTTATGCTTGTAACCTCTACGAAAAAGAAAGGAAGGACTCATGACTAAAACAAGCACTACAGAGGAGTCACGCACACCACATGCAAAGATTGGATACATCTCTCCGCTTGCCCTCAAAGGCAAACCCGAAGACGACATTGTGCCGGAAGTCGATATTGAAAGTTTTCTCAATAGCACGACAAAAAATATCGGGGGGCCCCTTGGGCTCTTTTCCGAGATGATTATCAACTCCTTTGACGCGGGCGCCAAACATGTATGGCTGACGCTGGAAGGAAAAACAAGCGAACTTGCCGTCACATGCCTTGACGATGGAAAAGGCGCCGGACCCAATGGCAGGAAGGCATTTCTCGGCATTGGAAAAAGCGCCTCAAAATCCGACAGGACCAAACGCGGGCGACACGGGCTTGGCACCAAGCGTATGCGCGCGGAGTTTCGACTCTGTGAAGTGGTTGATGTGTCCCAAGAAGAAAAGGATGGCCTTATGCGAGTCCTTTCCTTTTCATTCGAACAATGGCTTCGAAAAATCAAGGGCGACACTTCCATTGATTTGCGCCCTCGCGCGATAAAGAGAGATCCGATATCCATTGGGCTTCCAAAAAAAGAATCAACTGGATTTCGTATTTGTCTGACAAGTCCCATTGATAGATTTTACACCGCTGAACAGCTTATTAGCGGCCTTGCGGATTTTCTTCCGCCATGGCACGCCGAGAAAGTATTCATTTCGTCGAACGGCAAGGAGTTTAAGGGCTTAAAGCTTCGCGAGATTGTCGGCGAAAAAATTGAATTTACTGAAAATGATCCTGTTCTGGGTGAAATTATCATCAAAATCTATATCCCAAAGCGTCCAACCGAAGGAGATATGCTCCAGATAGGCGCCATGGGACCTGTGTGTGAGTTCAAAGACTTCAGAAAGTATCTTCCTGACAGGCTCAAGAACCGGCTTCCAAAAATTTTTAACCATCCCCTTGTGAATGGCCTCATCGACGTTAATGCGTTCAACGAATTCTCTGACGGCGATAGAAAGTCATTTGACGTTTCAATGTTCCATAGACCTATTATGGATGCGTTCATCAACTTCCTTGAGAACCAGCTTGCTGATACTCTTGAAGAGCGCCTTGAAAGCATTGAAGAAGAGATCAACGACGAGGCACAACACAGGATTATGGAAGAGGTGGCCGAGCTCTGCGGAGTTTTGGGCGGAGGTAAGCCCCCTGGCCCCAAACCCCAAAAGCCCCTGATTCTCTCCGCGAAAAGCCTCGAACTTTTAACTGGAGAAAAAATTACCATCTCTGTTCGCCGGCACGCTACATCCATCAAACAATTTGCCTGGGATGATTCCAAATCCGGAGGCCAAATTGAGCCCAACGAAGGGAAAGTAGTTGTGTATACGGCCGGAAGTAAGGTCGGCGAATACGAGCTTGTGTGTTTTGATCCCGATGATTCCGATATCCGTTCTTCAGTAAAAGTCTCCATTGTGCCTAAAAAGCAGTTGCGCATATCACCCTCTCAGGCAACTCTTGAAGTGGGAGAGTCCATCACCCTGCGCGCCAAAAATATAGAAGATGATTCTTCCGGCGCCGCAAACCTTCGATGGATTACCGATGAGACCGAGGGCGTGTGCAAGCCAACGCGTGGCGAACACATCGTGTATACTGCCGGATATCAAGAAGGCACATTCGTTGTGACGATATTTGACCGATCGCGGCCAAATAAAAAAGCTGAAGCCCATATTACGGTTGTCAAAGAAAAGCAAAAAGACCCTTCTTCTGACAGTGACGACTTAATAACGGAAATAGAAGGATCAAAATACAAGCTGTGCGCAAGGTCAATAAACTCTCCCGTCCTTTCTTGGAAGATTGGAGACAAAACCAGCAAATTCATTGAAATTCACATTAACTGGGGTCATCCGGCCCTGGTTCAAGCGCAGAAAGAAAGCAGATATTCAAGCAAACAAATACTGATAACGAGAGTACTTCTGCACCATATCGAGATTACCTCTGACGGGTCGCTATCCATTGAAGGCATCATGAGCTTGATGGCAAACCTTCATGAAAAAATGGCCCTAAAGATGCTCGAAGAATAAAGATATAAAAATGTAAAAAAAATACCCCGGAGCGCCTTATGGCTTCTCCGGGGTTTTATTTTTAGGAAATTTTTTTATGCTTTTTTCTTTTTATGCGCATCTGCAAATGCTTGTCTTTCTTGTATCTGCTTGGCATTGAGATTCTTAAGAGCTTCCTCGAGTTTTGAACAAAAATCTTCCGGAAGATGTTTAATGAGCGTCTCCGACATTCCATATCCTTGAATTGTCGGCTTCCATAGCCAGAATCTTTTCTTAAAATGGATTCGCGCGACCAAATTGCGAAGATGGGCCTCTTCAAGACCAATTTTCCACTCATCAAAAGTAAGGCCAAAAGTATATCCGGTTGGGATCAAAATTTCTTGGTAGACGACCTTGGCTGTTCTTCCCTTGGATCGGTACCTATGACACACCGTAGAATACACAGCCACAACAGCTTGCCACGGTATGACTTTTGCTAATACACGAGCGTTAACGAGCGCGGGCTTTATTACTTGAACAACTTGAGCTTGGTCATCTTGAGTGTCAGCTTCATCAATGTCAGCTTCGTCGCCAGAAACTTCTGCTGTTACCAGCTTGGGTTTTCTCTTTGGGCCTAACCGAACTGGCGTTTTTTTATCAAATGCTTCATACAGCTGTTCAAGTACAGACCTTGCGCGATCTGGCATCTTGCCGATTGATCTGACAATGGGCAAAGATGGTATATCAGAATTCAAAAGCGCGCGACAGTCAGAAATGAGAGAGTTAGAAGAATTATAGCTTTTCCTGTCTTCACCCAACACAAGATAGGGGTCAATCTCCGTTTCAGAAAAAAGAAGCTCCCACGAACGCAAGCGCTCTTGATAATTTTTTTCATCAGTCTCAAGGCCGATTACCTCTTCGTACAGCTTTTTTACGTCTGCAGTAAGGGCGTCATGCGCCTCCGAAATCCTCTGAAATTCTTTAAAAATTTCATTCCAAGAAGCAAGCCCTGCTTCAATATTCGTTACACGGCCCTCTACCTGGGCATCACTGCAGTCGTCTTGCAACATTATTTCCGCATCAGAAAGATCTTTTCCAAAAGGAAGTGAGGCCTTGACGAGCTCTTCGTGGATACGATTCGCGTCACGAGCCAATTTTTTCGCTTTATAATGGTGTTGCTCAAGCAATTCAATGGCCGCTTGTTCAAGCTTTCGCACATCGCGTATCTTTAAGAGCACATCATGAAAAGCCAAAATCAATTTTTCCGACAACGACTCGCCCGAGATCGCAAGCTGCCTTGTCGCGCTTTCCTGCGCCTCTTCAATATCTTTGATCCTTTGAAATGCCGAAGAATCACGATCTAGCCTTTCAAGGCACTTTAAAAATGCCTCAAGCGGTTCAATAATCTGTTTTTTCGCCGAGGGTCGAAGGGCATCATCATGAATTCCAATGCTTATTTCATGAAAAATTGCTGGAATATTAACCCAGTTAAGACCGAGGCGCATTACGAGCTTTGTAAAACGCTCGCGCAAATCTTGGTATTCTTTGCGAATATACTGCAGCGTGGCTGGATATTTTTCAACT
>CAYJWS010000053.1:0-8188 GCA_964373925.1 uncultured Gammaproteobacteria bacterium | reverse complement strand
TTTTTTCAAATAGCAAATGTGTCAATATGTCTGACAACATGTGTTTATAATTTCACTTGCAAAAACATATTGTAACTGCTACATTACAGTCAGATTTTGTTTCTATAAATAATTAATCATACGCATATGAAAAAACCATGGATTATAGTTATCGTTCTTTTGATTATCGTCGTTGTATATCTTGGCTTGAAAAACCAATCTGCCACTGATAACAAGATGAAAAAAGAAACCGTAAAAATAGGCGTAAGCCAAATTACATCGCACGCGGTATTTGATGAAATTATTAAAGGCATAAAAAGCGGATTTGAAGCGGGAGGATATAAAGAAGGCGAAAATATTACGTATGACTTTCAAAACGCCCAAGGAGACAATACGATAAACCAATCTATTGCACAAAAATTCGCAAATAGCGATTACAACCTTTTTATGCCGCTTGGAACTCCGGCAAGCCAAGCGCTCGTGAATCTTATCAAAGATAAGCCGGTAGTTTTTGGGGCGGTAACCGATCCGGTAACCGCAGGGCTCGTACAATCCAACGAGACGCCCGGAGGAAATGTAACGGGCACAAGCGATATTACTTTATATAACGAGCATTTGAAACTTCTCAAAGAACTTGTTCCTAAGGCTAAAAAGGTTGGGATCGTGTATAATCCGGGTGAAGCAAATGCGCGATTTGCACTTGAACAAACTCAAAAATACGCCAAAGACTATGGCCTTGAAATTATTACTGCTCCGGCAAATAACAGCGGAGAAATTTTATCTGCTGCAAAATCTATAGCAGGCAAAGTTGACGCATTGTATATGCTTCCCGATAATACCATACTCTCCGGACAAGAGGCATATATCAAGGTTGCTCTTGATTCAAAAAAACCCCTTATCACCATTGACCAATCCGGAGTTGAAAAGGGCGGGTTGGCAACATTGGGTACGAATTACAAAAAAGTCGGCGAGAGAACTGCCGAAATCGCTATTCGCGTGCTGAAAGGAGAAAAGCCTTCCGACATACCGGTCCTAGGAGTTACCGACGCCGACCTCTTTATCAATACAAAAACAGCGCAGGCTATCGGCATTACTATTCCCGAAGAAAAAATTACAATGGCAAAACAGGTATACCAATAATCCTCACATAGAATTTTTCTATGGCAGATATTATTATAACCTCTATTGAGCTTGGACTTCTCTTGAGCCTAGCGGTGTTTGGAGTGTTTATTACGTTTAGAATACTTCAATTTCCCGATCTTACTGTTGACGGAAGTTTTGTGGCTGGCGCCGCCGTGGCGGCTATTGCTATTCGCGCGGGAATGCCGGGAATATACGCTATTTTTTTAGGATTTCTTGCTGGATTTTTAGCGGGGAGTATTACGGCATTTTTGCACACGTATCTGAAAATTGGAAAAATACTTTCAGGAATTTTGACCTTGACAATGCTCTACACTATCAACTTGCGGATTATGAATGGGCCTAATGTCTCGCTTCTCAACCAAAAAAACATCATTTCGTATCTTTCAACTCCTGTTCACCACTTCACTACCCTTCTTTTTCTCGTTGCCATGATTCTTATTGTAAAATTTTTTCTTGACTGGTTTTTGCAAACCGAGTTTGGGCTTATGCTGCGCGCCACGGGCGATAACGAGCTTACGGCAAAATCATTAGGCGCAAATATTCATTTTATAAAATATATCGGACTTGGGTTAAGCAATGCCTTTGTTGGGCTTTGCGGCGCGCTCCTTGGGCAATACCAGGGGTTTGTTGATATTAATATGGGGATTGGAATTATTATCTTAGGGCTTGCGTGCCTTATGCTTGGCGAGGCTCTTGTTGCACAAAAAAATATATCATTCGCAACATGGGCCGTAATTTTAGGCACGATTGCATATCAGCTCATTATTAATATAAGTTTGCGCTTGGGCCTGGCAGGCACCGATCTTAAATTTGTAACTGCTTTTATTGTTATTCTCTCCCTTCTTTTAGGAACAAATAAAAAGAATGTATCGTATGCAAGGCGGATATTTGGAAATTAAAAATGCTGTAAAAGTATATAATCCAAAAACTTCGGGGGAAGTTTCTGCTTTAAATAATTTATCTCTCGTGATTTCTCAAGGAGAATTCGTAACTATTGTCGGAAGCAATGCCGCCGGAAAAACCACGCTGTTTAACATTATTGCGGGATCATTGCGCTTAGATTCAGGAGAAGTTTTGCTTGAAGGAAAATCCCTTGCAAAAATTTCGGAGCATGTTCGGGCGCGATACATATCGCGAGTACGGCAAAATCCCAACGACAGCGTTATTCTCTCAATGACGATTGCGGAGAATCTTTCGCTTGCCCGTCTGCGTGAGAGAAAACGCACTCTTAAAAAAGGCGTAAAAAAAGAATGGAAAAAAGAATTTTTTGAAATTCTTAAACCTCTTGGAATCGGGCTTGAAAAAAGGCTTGATGACAAGTCAGATTTGCTCTCGGGCGGACAGAAACAAGCCCTTGCCTTGATTATGGCAACGCTCACTCACCCAAAACTTCTCTTGCTTGATGAGCACACAGCCGCTCTGGATCCGAAAATGAGCAGAAAAGTGCTAGAGCTCACCCGCCGCATCGTGGAAGAAAATCATGTTACAACGCTTATGATTACGCATAACATCAATCACGCTATTGATTGTGGGAGTCGTCTTATGCTCCTTGATCAGGGAAAAGTCGGGTTTGACGTTTCGGGCAATGCGAAAAGACAACTCACCATAAGCGATGTGATACAAAAAATCGAAGGGCAGGAAATAGAGCTTGAAGAAGATTTACAAAAATGAAAAAGCACTTTGTGATGATGTACTCTTACAATAATTTAAAGACATTTCGCAACCTATGGCAGTGAGGAGACACCCATACGAAATTCAAAAAGCGCGACAGAGCCGCACCGACCTGTCCACCGTAGCTTTAGCGAAGGTGGATGATAATTTTCCGCCCGAGGCGGATCTGCCTCTGGCATGACAAGTTCTTCTTTGGCGTCAGAATTTTAAAGAATTAACCAGCTAACCAACCGACAGTTATATCTTTAAACATGAGATCGTCAACTATTCCAACATCATTACCATTCTCGTCAAAAAAATGAACATCTTTCAAAATAACAGTCGCTTTGTAGTTTCCACTCCACTCGGGAAGGGATTTATCGATGTTCGAAATTTTAATTATTGCCTTGCCACTTTTGGCAATCAATTTTTTCGACTTTGGCTGATCAGGATAAGCAATATCATTACAATACAAACGCGCTATATGTTGACCCGTAAGTATTTCAATATTCAGACCCTCAGTTTTTCCTACTTCGAACGTTTTCTCCTGCGTCGAAAGGCCGAGTTTGTCTTTTTGTGCAGATACAGAAATTCCTACAGTATCGTCACTGTTTATTTTATGAACAAATATATTTCCACAACCGTCGCCATTCTCTTGAAAAACAAATTTCGGGAGAGTATTTAGAGTATTTGTCGTAGGAGTTCTAGTTTGACCAGATGGCGAATTGAGAATACCAGTTTGGCCCTAAGATTGATCTACAAAATTTTGACCTCGAAACTCACATTGAGCTGGCAATGTTTTTATGATGAATCCTCGCGTAGCCTCTTTACATTCTTCAAAGTTCGTCGGGTTTTTAGTCCAATATTTTATAGGTGGTAAACCATAAAAATAAAACCCAATTCCAGCTATTAGAATCAATAAAACTAAAATTAATATTATCTTTTTTAAAATAATATGATTAAAAAATTTTCTTCCCCCAAAACGTGGTTTTCGCCAAGGGCAGGAAGGCTGTTTTTTAATAAGAAGCTAACACTGATTTCTTGAGAGTCATTCTACTTTCTTTGCTAACGATACTTTTAGCTTTTGCCAAAAATTTGCTAGCTTCCAAAATTTCAATTAAAACCGGAGTGTTGTTTTTGGTAAAATGAACAACGATATTGCCCATTTCTTTAGCAAAATCTATTGGCTTATGAGTAATCTCCCACATTAAAACATCCGCCTCTGGCTCATAACTAAATTTAATTTTTTTAAAAGTTTTTTTCATATTGTTTTCTCCTTCCGGGATAAAAAGTAATTATTTTAATATATCTGACCTTGCTTTTTATATACTAATCTCAGAACATGGTTTTTGTCAATCCTACATTGAGCGATTATTAAAGGCGAATGAGAGTAGTCAATTATTTCAGGATTATTAACCGTCACCAAAACCTGTTGTTCCGTAACGATACATTTATGGCGTTTTAATATCTCAAATTTATCTCTGGCATGTTTGGTAAAAAAAATCATAAACTATTACATTTGAGATAAAATTTTATAAACCATTTCTATCAACAAATAATGATCTTTTTTAATTATTAAATACAACTCATCGGCAAATTTTTCATTATAAGTATGAATGATTTCATTTCTATCATCAGCCATTTTTAATAAACCCTCGGTGTCTATGTCAGAAATTTTTTGATTCCGGCGCAATTCCCGAAAGCACTCTTTGGGGGAAAATATATCAACTCCAAAAGTGGCGGCTAAATATATTTTTGTAGTTTTCCATAATAACTCAAAAGTATATTCAAACCGCTTAATAGTAGAATCTCTTATCAGATCATTTTGGGGCGCTTGAAGTGCCTTTTTTAAACTATTAATGGCTTTTTGAAACTCCCGCAATTTTAATTTTAATGTTTTATCCATACAATTTTATTATTAAAAACATTTTCTTTAAAGGTTTTTGAAACTTTATTAAAATTTACCACATCAACAAAATATGGCAAGGTGGAATTCGTAAATTCCTCTTTTAATTTATTAATATCACCCACTTTAACATCACCCATAATACCCAAATCTACATCGCCGAATCGTTTTTTTATTAAACTTGAACCATAAATAAAAAATTGAGTATTTTTACTTGGCTGAATGCGATAAATGGTATTTGTAATTTTTTTGAGATATTTTCTTTTTATCATAAGAAAATTATAACAATATTTTCAATGTTTAGCAAATAAAACATAATTGGCGTGGCGGAGAATCTATAAATCTTATGCTGTAATTATACACTTCGCGCGAACCTACTTTGAATGGAACTAAGGAGGCCGACCCGCCTGCCATCGCCTTTGCCCCCAGAGGGATTCGAACCCCCATCACTGGTTCCGAAGACCAATGCTCTATCCATTGAGCTATAGGGGCATAGGCTATGGCGGGCAGGAGACCTCACATTCTATCCATTTTCACCAACGGGTGATCCTCCCGAAGCCTTGGCGTAGGAGGACACCATGGGTGCGTACAAATATTTTGAAGTGTAACGAAATTCCTCTACTATGGCAAATGACGCCCCGAAAACTTCAAGGGCGCCATGTATTTCTGTATCAATTTCATAAAAATATTACTGTAAGAGTTCTGGATTAAGCATATGAAACTGCGCTGTTTCCTTATTTATCATTCCTCCCTGATAGAGATTAATAATATCTTGGTCCATGGTAACCATGCCTTCTTCCGCGCTTGTTTGAAGCACGGTGCGAATTTGCGCGATTTTATTTTCACGTATAAGATTTGCTACTGCCGGAGAATTAATGAGAATTTCCCGAGTAGCAACGCGTCCGCCGCCAATTTTGGGCAAAAGCCTCTGTGAGATGATCCCTCGAAGAGTAATGGAAAGCTGAAGTCGTATCTGCTGTTGTTGGTGCGAGGGAAAGATATCGATAATACGATCAATAGTTTGGGAGGCATTATGCGTATGGAGTGTTCCCAGTACCAGATGTCCTGTTTCAGCTAAAGTAATGGTAGCGCCAATGGTTTCTAAATCTCTCATCTCCCCCACCATAATCACGTTAGGATCCTGACGCAAAACATGTACTAGCGCGTTATTAAACGAAAGCATGTCGGTAGTAAGCTGCCTTTGTTTTATAATGCTCTTTTTGGGCTTAAAAATAAATTCAATAGGATCTTCAAGAGTAATAATATTAGCCGACTTGCTCGAATTAATATAATCAATCATCGCGGCTAAAGTTGTAGATTTTCCGCAACCAGTCGGACCAGTAATAATAATAAGTCCTTGGTTTAAATTCACAAGATCAAACACAACATTAGTAAGCCCCAAGTCCTTCATGCTTGGAATCTTTTTTGATATCACGCGCGCTACCATACCGACATTATCTTTTTCCCAATGCAAGTTAACCCTGAATCTTGAAACGTTTTTTATGTCGTATGAAATATCGAGTTCGCGCTCGCGAATAAAAATATCTTTCTGCTTTTCGGAAAGTATTGAAAAAATAAGCTCTTGCGCGGGCTTCTGTTCAAGCACAGAGGTATTTTCAATTTCATGCAGATTTCCGTCAATACGAAGAATAGGCGGCATCCCTACTACAATATGAAGATCTGACGCTTCTTTTTCAACTGCGATTTTAAAAAGATCGTTTATGTTCATATTTGAATGTTAGCTTATTAGCTTTTTAGCTTATTAGGCGTTTAAATTTTTTCCTAAAAAGCTAAGAAGCTAACCAGCTAAGAAGCTAACTTACTTCCATTTCTTTTTTTTAAGTCCCGCTGCCGCGGCATCTTCTTGCGCCTCGCGCTTGCTCGTGCCCGCGCCACAAGATACAAGCGTCTCGCCGAGATAGAGGCCTACTTTAAATATCTTATCGTGGTCCGGACCACTTTCCGTGAGCACTTTATAGGTCGGCGTGGTGCCAAACTGCTCCTGCGCGACCTCTTGAAACCTGCTCTTAGGATCAAGATAGAGATGATTTTTTAAAATATTTGGTAGCTCTTTGAGTATGCTCCAAGAGATAAAATCAGAAACTACATCATACCCCCTGTCCAGATACATCGCCCCGATAATCGCCTCCAAGGCATTTGCTAAAATATATTGCCTCGCCTTACTGTCTTTGTCTTTTGACTCGCCCTTGCTTAAAAAAATGTATTTTTCAATATTGAGCTTTTGGGCGATCTTGGCAAGCATCTTGCTGTTTACAAGGCTTGCCCTCCAATTAGTGAGTTCTCCCTCGGGATTTGGATAATTATTATAAAGATATTCCGTCACCACAAGCTCAAGCACCGCGTCTCCCAAAAATTCCAGCCGTTCGTTATGATCAAGGTGATACGACGGGTTCTCGTTTAAATAAGAACGGTGCACCAAAGCCTGCTGGATAATATCTTTATTTTTAAATTTTACCTTTAGTAATTTTTCTATATCTAAAAAATTCTCCATAAACATAAAAAGGGTTCTGGAGCATAAAACCTGAAATAGGCCATGCGCTTATTTCGAATTTCATATTCCAGATAAAAATGATTAGCATATTTTATTTTTCGGATTTCACTCTATCGTTCTCTTTTTTCAATTTTTCTTCTCCCGCAATTTCTTTATATATTGTTCCCAAAACGCCATTCACAAATCTTCCTGAAGACTCTCCACCAAAGGCTTTTGCGAGCTCAATAGCCTCATTAATTGCCACTTTGTCAGGAATGTCGTCATCATATTTCATCTCATAAATTCCTATTCGCAATACATTCCTGTCAATAATAGTAATCTGGTCAAGCGGCCATTCCGGAGCATGATTTGATATTTCTTTATCAATCTTTATAATATTTTTAATGACTCCGTCAACAAGATTTTCGCTGAATTGATTATCGTCAAAATCCGGCGCGAATTCACCCATATTTCTCTTTAAAACCTTCTGAATAAGGCTTGAGTTCTGCTCGTTAAAATCCCACTCATAAAGAGTTTGAAGTGCGATGGTTCTTGCGAGATGTCTGTTAGACATAGAAAAAGATCTTTGTTTATTTCGTTTTCTCGGCAGGTGTTTTTATTTTGCCAAGACGAATGACTTCTCTTCCTTTGTAATAGCCACAAAAAGGGCAGACCTGATGGGGAAGAATCATTTTTTTGCAATGAGAACATACAAAAAGCTTCACTTTTTTCAAGGCATTATGCGCGCGCGTCCTTCTCAATTTTGATGATGATCTGCGTTTTGGTGGAACTGGCATATATCAAAAATGCATTATGAATAAATCCAGACAAGCTAAAAAAGATTATAACCTATTTTTCATTTTTTTGCAAATCTCAAATTCAAATAAAAGTTGTTGAGGCGACTCCATCGTCCTCTTCTTTAAACTTCATGAGGCGCACTCCTTGCGTAGCCCTAACAAGCGCGCTCACGGTATGTATATGCAAGAGAATGACCTGTCCCAAGACGGATATGATAATAA
>CAYJWS010000052.1:0-8228 GCA_964373925.1 uncultured Gammaproteobacteria bacterium | reverse complement strand
CGAAGATGCAAAATTACAATTAATAGACTGTAAATTATGTTCCATAGCTTGAACAAAAATAAGACACGTGCGCTCGACATAAAAAGCGCTCGAAGTTTTTTCGAGCGCGATACTTTTTACGTCTTTGGCGGTTGACTGGTGTTTTGTGTTACTGGCAAGAAATGATCGGTGTTACAGAATGGGCATATGGCAGGTTCCGTTTGGCATCCTGTATATCCTTCGTGCCTTGTCTCTTCTTTTGTATATCCGCAATTACTGCATTTGAGTATATACAGCCCAATATATTGATCCCACGGTCCATCTTCTGTTCGCGAGCAGTTCGCATCTGCTTTGCAGTTTGGACAAGTAAGCTTCATCTATCCTCCTAAAATTATAAAGTGCAAATAGTAATTTTTAGAACCCATCTTAAAAAATAATATATCCGTCATTCTGAATGAAGCGAGGCGAAATGAAGAATCTGTAGATCCTTCTCCACCAGCCGGCGGATCAGGATGACAAAATAGCAATAATTATTTTTTGAGATAGGTCCTACCTTTTTAAGATTTTTTTTGAAACATTTTTTCGATTTTTTCTATATTTTTTTCGTAAATAACCTCGCGCCTAAGTTTCAGCGTTGGCGTAAGCTCGTCTTTTTTTTGCAGGAATTCATTTTTTAGCACAACAAAATTCACAATTTTTTCATGGTCGGCAAGGTCTTCTGTGGCCTTATCGATCCTTTCGCGGTAGAGCTGAATAATCTGTGGTTTTTGCAAGAGTTCGTCTAGGCTGTCATACGAAATATTTTTTTCTTTCGTATAGTCTTCAAGTTCTTGTAATGTTGGCACGATTAGGGCGATAAGATAGGGGCGGTTGTTGCCGATAATCATGGATTGATTTATGTATCGATCGCCATTGAGCGCGTTTTCAACAACTTCCGGCCAGACGTTTTTTCCGGTAGAGAGGACAATCATTTCTTTTCTGCGCCCTATGACAAACAAAAATCCTTCTTCATCAATAAACCCGAGGTCCCCGGTATGAAACCATCCATAGCTATTGAGCGCTTGCGCTGTAGCTTCTGGTTTGTTGTGGTATCCTTTCATGACGCTGGGGCCTTTTATAAGTATTTCTTTGTCATCGGCAATTTTTATGTCAACTCCCATAAGCGCAATGCCAACACTGCCAAATTTTCTTTTGTGTATAGTATTAACGCTTGCAATGGGCGAGGTTTCCGTAAGGCCGTATCCTTCCAAGATGGTTATTCCCATTTTTTCATAAAATTTACCGAGTTTTGGATTGAGTGACGCGCCTCCGGAGAATGTGAGCCGAAGCCTCCCGCCCAGAAGTTTTCTCACTTTTTTAAATATGAGCCTGTCCGCGATAAAATGCTGCCAACTCCCCTTTTTTTGTTTTAATCCCCAGACAAAAAATTCCCTTGTATGCTTATTTCCTTTTCTCACTTTTTCCCACAGTGCGTTAAACATTTTTTCAAATATTCTTGGAACAGAAACAAGCATGGTAGGCTTGATTTCTTTGAGGTTTTGGACTAACGTTTTTGTGTTTTCCGCGTAGGCCACTGCCGCGCCCTGCGAGAGAGGGGCAAGATACCCGGCAGTCCTTTCAAACGCATGCGAGAGCGGAAGAAACGAAAGCAAAATATCTTTTGGATAAATATGGACATAATCAAGCGCGGCGCGTATATTTGAAAGAATATTATAGTGCGTCAGCTCAACGCCTTTTGGCATATCGGTTGTGCCAGAAGTATACATAATCGTCGCGGTGTCGTTGTGGTGCGCGGAGTTAGAAGGCTTCAAGCCCTGCTTTTTTCCATTTGACATCGCCTCTTCCCATGAAACAAGAGTTTTTGCGCTTTGTATGTCATTGGGGCTGTCGCTATCCATATAAATAATTTTTTTAAGATCCGGTATTTCTTTTTCAATCAGCAAAATTTTATTAAGCTGCAATTGGTTATTGACGATAAGGATTTTCGCGCTTGAATCAACAAGTATGTGCTTGATAATTTTTGGGCTTAATGTCGCGTGGACCGGCACGGATATGGCGCCGGCATCCATAATGGCAAGATCGCTCACCACCCACTCCGGCCTATTGGATGAAAGAATCGCCACCCTATCCCCCTTTTTTATTCCCAAACCCAAAAGCGCCGAGGATATATAACCAATTTGTTTTTGAACCTCTTTAAAGGAAATGCCGACATAGCTTCCCCCCTTTTTATAGTAGAGGATTTTTTTATTTGGGTACTGATTCGCGGCTTCAAAAATTGTTTGCGGGATTGTCGATTTCATAGCGAGATATTAGATGTGAGAGCAATGGGCATTATTTTCCATTGGTAACTTCTTGGATAAAAGAATAAATTATCTGAAAAATTTCTTCTTTTTTATAAATATCGGGCATAGAATGGAATTTTCCGTCAAGCCAGCAAATTTTTTTAAACTGGCAATTAAGATGCTCGTGCAGATGCTGTGCGCTTTTTGAGTGCACCACGGGATCTTTGCTTGCTTGAATAATCAGAGCTGGCGTTGTTATGTGCTTGAGGCCCGGCAGGGTAAAATATTTTATAAATTTTAAGAAAATTTTTAGGCTCTTAATAGGAATAACGGGATAGCTCACTTCCACAGAAAGATCATCCATGAGATTTGATGCGTAGTTCTCGCCTCTTTTTTTATAATATTTTTTAAACCAATAGTAGCTGTACATGCGCAGATAGATAAGCTTTTGCCATCGTAAATATACTGGCGTGCCAAGCGATATTATACCATTGAGCGAGGGATCATTTTTTATAGCAAGCTGAAATGCCAAGTTTCCGCCAAAAGAATTTCCAATAATAACTATTTTTTTTACTTTTTCTTTTAGAAAATCATAGGCTTTTTCTGCGGACCCTATCCAGTCGTCTATGGTTGTGTTTTGAAGATCTTTTGGATGCGTTCCATGGCCGGCTATAACAGGAGCATATACCGTAAGGTTTTTATTGGCAAGAAGCCCGCGCAAATATCGGAACTGGTATGGGCTTGCCGTGAATCCGTGTAGGAGAAGCACGCCAACCTCTGGATTTTTGAAATCAAAAAAGGGCTCTGCCCCTCTCATATACTTTTTTTCAGTATTTCCCCTCCCGTCGTCTAATTTGATTTGTTGAATAAGTTCGTTCATGTTGAAAAAATGACTGATACTTTATAAAAAAAATAATTTACTACACAAATACTTTTGTTGCATCAAAGAGAACCATGTGGACAAAAAAACCAAAACCTATTATTTTAAGCTGATATATATGTTTATAGGTTTAGTAATTTACTATAACATATTTTTACCTTTTTGTAAATAGATGTGTTTATTGGTATATTAAGACATTTTATTTTTTTATTTACAAAATAGCAAAAAACCAGTAATATTATTGTAACAAATTGAAGCGCAAAATTAAACCACCACACCAACAAGCATTTATTATTCTCGTTATGAGGGTATGTTGCTTCTCATTTATCTGGATTCTCTCGGACAAGTATGTTGGCGTAGCGGTAATATTTTTTGGACCACATGCTTCCATAGCTAAATAGATACCTGCCCGACTCGCCTGACGCCCCTATAGCTCAAGCAGATAGAGCAACGGACTCCTAAGCCGAAGATCTCTGTGCAATTCAGAGTAGGGGCATAGACGAGTCAGGCAGGCGGGGAGCAACGGACTCATACTTGTCTGCCGAAGCCTTGCGCGAAGGAGGAAGCCGAAGATCCATGTGCAATTCATGGTGGGGGCAAAAAAATAAAAATCATTTTTAACTTTTGATTTCTTTTCATTTTTTTATGCCGTTTACGCCATTTCATTTTGGACCTAGCGCGATTGTATCTTTGCCTTTGAAAAAATATATTGATGTTCCCATTTTCATTTTAGCTAATGTTGTAATTGATATTGAACCTTTGACTATCATGTTTTTTAATATCCAGGGAAGCTTTCATCCCATTTTTCATACGTATCTTTTCGGCGCTTTCGCTGGAGCCTTGTGGGGATATATTGCTTATAGGTTGAGAGGATTATTCGGGATTATAATGAAGACATTGTATCTTGATTATGTTCCAAGATTAAAAACTTCGGTGATATCGGGAATTTTAGGTTTTTGGCTTCATGTTTTTATAGATTCTTTTATGCATCGTGATATGTCGCCTTTCTATCCACTTGCTTTTAATCCATTTATTGGTATACTTTCAAATCAACAGGTATATCTATTGAGCGCACTATCGTTTATTCCCGCATTCATTATTTATTTGATAATGGTTTTAAACTATATCAAGAAAAAAGTATAAAATTACATGGGCCTATAGTAAAGTGTCCCAATTTTGTCCAAAACGGAGTTTTGGTTACAAAATCGTGGAGTATAACGCCGCATTCGTCCCCCTCTTTTGGGCCTGTAGTTAAGTGGTATAACGCGGCATTCGCATTGCCGAGGCGGGAGTTCGATTCTCCCCAGGTCCAAAAGAGGGGGACTGAGGTCCGGGTTCAATTCCCGGTAGGTCCACCAAAGTTATCGGGACATTGTCCCGAGACTCACGGAGTCCCGTGGACTTCGGAGCTGAAGCAGGGGTTCAACCTGTCCTCCGAATCCGCCAGCTGGCGGAGTAGGAGGATTCCCCTCGGGTCCACCAAAAAGTTTGGACTCATTTCCAGCAGAACCCTGACTAATGTGCCACGCGCGCCTGCCTGCCGAAGCCTCGGCGCAGGCAGGGAGCGCGTGGTGGCTTGAAACTAAATCGTACATGCAGAGGAGGGGTCTGGGGAGGAATCCGCGCGGACTGTTTTGGATTTTCTTTTTTCGGTGGTTATGGAAAAAAGAGTCATAAAATGATAAACTACAAGAATTATGGAACTCTTGAGAAATTTCAATAAAATCAGCAAGAATGATGCTCCTATTGCGGGTGGTAAGGGAGCGTCTCTTGGTGAAATGACACAAGCGGGTGTTCCTGTTCCTCCGGGCTTCGTTATTCTCTCAAACGCATTTGATCGGTTTCTTGAAGAAACCGACCTGAATATTGAAATAGATTCTATTCTCCATAAAGCGAATCACAAAGAGATGCAGTCAGTTGAAAACGCATCAGAAAAAATAAAGGAACTCATTCTTGATGCAAAAATGCCAAAAGACATAGAGGGTTTTATTATGACAGAATTCAAAGCTCTTGGTGCAAAATATGTTGCTGTTCGATCATCTGCTACTGCAGAAGACGGCAAGAACTACGCTTGGGCCGGACAACTTGAAAGTTATCTAGACACTACAGAAGATACGGTGCTTGAAAAAGTTAAACATTGTTGGGCATCTCTCTTTACACCCAGAGCCATTTTCTATCGTTTTGAAAATGGACTCCACAATATAAAAATTTCTGTTGCAGTTGTGATACAAAAAATGGTTGAGTCAAAAATTTCCGGCGTTGCTTTTTCTGTCCATCCAGTTACGCAAGACAGAAACCAGTTAATCATTGAGGCAGGATTTGGACTTGGTGAAGCGATCGTATCTGGGCAAATTACGCCTGATAGCTATGTTGTGGAGAAAAATCCACGCAGGATTATTGATAAAAATATTTCACCACAGGAGCGAGGATTTTTTAGGTCAGTGAATGGCGGTATTGAATGGAAAGATATCTCGAAAGAAATTAACAAAAAACAAAAACTTACAGACAAAGAAATTTTTGAACTTTCCGAACTCATACTTAAAATTGAAAACCACTACAAGTTTCCATGCGATATTGAGTGGGCATTTGAAAAAGAAATATTTTATATTGTCCAGTCAAGACCGATTACAACTTTAAGTAATTAAATTATATGAATAATACAAAACAAAAACTACAATATAAGAGAATGTTTGAAACGAGGAATGTAAGACCGTATTATACAATTATTCATCTTGGCGGTTTTGGTGTCTTACTTAAAGAAGTCACTGGATGGGGGTATAAAGATACTATATTTGTGACATCATCTGATATGAATAATACGGGTTATTTCAGTGTGGAAGAAATGGAGCAAGCAACCAAATATTTTAGGGAATTTTGGAAAAATGAATCTAAAACAAAAGCACTACTTAAAAATATTCGCGAAAGATTTGAAAAAACCACAAAAGCAGAGGATCGTGCATGGAAACAGACGTGGAGTGAAAAAACAAACGATGAATTACTCACTGAGATGCATTCTATGTGGGAGACTCTCTTATATGTATTTCCAACAATGCTTATTAGCCAACCGCAGCATGTGTTACCGCTTGATGAGAAAATTAACGAGTTAATCGAGAATCATCCAGAAAAAGATAAGGCATTGGCTGCCGCAACATATTGGGATGAAGGCTTGCCGTGGGCTGATGAGGATCGAGAAGTAGAGGAACTTCATAAAACATGGGGCACGCTTTCTGCTGATATACAAAACAAAAAAATACAACAACTAGCCGATGAGTATGGGTGGTTCAATGATATTGAAGGTGATAAGCCGTTCGATGCCGAACACTACCGTAAAAAGATTGTTGATTTTAAAAAAGAGCCTAGAATAAAACCTGATGTAGAAATGTCTGAAGAAGTGCAAAAAATCGGAGCACTTATTGCAGAGCTAGGATTCCTTAGATTTTGGAATCGCTATCATTTTATGACAGTAAGATACCACCTCAAAAATATTCTTATTGAGTTAGTGAAAAGGGGCAAGCAACCAGAATTAGAATTTGCAACAGTTGACGAAATAGACCTGTTCTTCAAGGGTAGAAAGATTGATATTGAGGAAATCACTCGAAGAAAAAATGGTTATGCTTCACATCTTGTCGATGGAGTGACTCAAATAGTTATAGGACAAAAAGCTGAAGAATTACAACAGCTCGTTAAGGAGGATTTTTCAGGTATCCAAGAAATTAAGGGTCTTATAGCCAATAAAGGAAAGGCTACCGGAAAAGTGCGGATAATTAGTTTTGTGGCAAAAGACTACAATGAGCAAGTAGCTTCATTTAAGCAGGGTGAAATTTTAGTGACAGGTATGACTCGTCCTCAAATCGTCCATCTATGTAAAATGGCGGCAGCCATCATAACTGATGAAGGTGGAATTACAAGTCATGCGGCTGTTGTAAGTAGAGAGTTTGGCACTCCATGCATCATTGCTACCCATAATGCAACAAAAGTATTGAAAACAGGAGATTTGGTTGAGGTCGATGCTGATCAGGGTGTAGTCAGAAAAATTACTAACTAAATATATATTATGTCTCCAGAAGGAAAATTTTTTGAAGTCGGGGTTTCTCGTCATGCTCCTAAGGTGGAAAAATCTGGAGAGATAGTTGATGTATCCATTCAAGAGGTTGATAGAGAAAGTGCCGAACAAGAAATCGAACAAAGAACTAGATTTATTCTTGAAAATTTAGAACAAGCTCCAACAGGAACCGTGTTGGCTTTTGAACCATCAAATATAAAACGCGCCGAACAAACGAGGGGTCTTTTTGTAGATAAACTCAAAGAATTATTGGGAGAACGCGATGATATTGAAATAGTGGAAATTGGAGAAAGTCGGGAGGCAGCAAATCAAGTACTTGATCGGATAAAGAATGGCCCGAAAAAGAAATTTATTATCTCTGATTTGCGCGGGACATGGCTTATTGGATTTAAAGACGATGAAAATTTTATGCCCGCAGTCAACGAGTGGAAAAATAAGCTCAAAGGGGATGAAAGTTTGTTGGGTAAGGTTTGGGCGGCACGCAAAGATGAGATTTCTAAGGTCGCGGAAGAACTCAAGATAAAAGGTATTGATATTAGTGCTGAAGAAATCGATCCTAAAAAATTTCAAACTACACCTGAAGAACAAGTTTTGCGTTTTGTAAAATGGATACAAGCAATGAGAAAGATAGGCACAGCACATTTTCCAGATCGATCTCTTATTCTTGAGGGAATCTCGCATAATTTACGATCTGATTACACCACACTTGCTTTACTAGGAGAGGATATTTCTGTTGAATCTATAAATCGTGTTTTGGGAGGAGAATTTCGTAAACCATTTGAGCGATCAAGTATTATTTTCGAGGAAAATGGCAACATAAAGATTAAATATCGTGATATAGAAAAGTCGTATTCACTAGATGAATTTGAAGAAGTTGTAAAAAGTATTAGGGAAAAATTGGACGCAAGGGAAAGTGAATGGGCTGAATCCAATTTTTGACCATATTTAAAATCTTAATAGCCGCCGAAAAAAATTCAAAAGCCCGCGCGGATTCCTCCCCAGACCCCTCCTCTGCATGTACGAT
>CAYJWS010000051.1:0-8564 GCA_964373925.1 uncultured Gammaproteobacteria bacterium | reverse complement strand
CGCAATGACAAAAAATAATTATTTAATGCTCTCATCAATTTGAATATTGCCTGCTTGAAATGCTTGTCTGAACCGTTAAAAGATTGGTAGCATTGCCTCCGACTTTTGCGGTTATGCTTATGGTTACAATGGGCTGGCTTACAAGACAAATTCCTTGCTTACATCTTCCGGTTTGCGTGCCGTGACAATCTGAATCCACACCTACACTGCATTCACAGTAGTATCCATTAAATATGTTTCCCTCATTAGAAGGGTCTGGATCAGTCTTTTTGCAATCAGCGTCTTTGAGGGGATATGGATTATAGCTTGGGCTTATATAAAATCCAACATCAGTAATTTCAACGCCGTCAATAGCAAAAATCTGCTCGCAGGATGAATCCGAGTATTTATACAATCCTTTGCTAAAATATCCGGAACACGCGCCCGGGCTTGCGCTGGCAAAAAAATAATATTCTTCCAAATTAGTATTCCCTACTCCCAGTTCAACTTCTTTTCCCACTATTCCTGCTCCATTGGTGGAATATAAGGCTACTGTGCCGCTTCTGTATGGAACAGATGTCTTGCTAAATACGATTTTTTTTAACCGGATATCTTGCGCCATTCTTTCTAAATCAAAACTTAACTGGGTAAGAGCTTTTTGGCGTATGCCCGACTCTCTTTGTGTATTTGTGTATGTTACAAAAAGCCCTGTTGATGCCGTTATGGCAATAACAAAAAGCGACGCGGCAACAAGCCCTTCAATAAGGGTGAAGCCGCGATTTGATTTTTTATGCTGTATGTATTTCATGATAGAGTTTATTACATTGAAAACTTTTGAGAAAATTCATTAAACTTCTCCTCATCTTCCCTTATCCCCCTCACCCCAACCCTCTCCCCACAGGGAGAGGGAGAGATGTTAGGCCAACCCTATCACACCAAAGGAGAGGGAGAATAATATTGATGCCCTCTCTCTGTCTCGCCCGCCACCCCTCGACAAGCTCGGGGAATAAATTAAAGAGAGGCGGAAAAACAAAAGATAAAAGGAAAAAAATATTACGTTACTGCCAATCATACAAAAAATCTGTAAGGCTAAAATTAACTGCTTGATTATTTTCTGTCCATTGAACCTCGGACTTTATACGATATCCAATGGTTGCCACGCAAACTCCAATGCCATCAGAAATTTCGCACACTCCCGTTGTTCCAGCTGAACAATTAGCCGTATCTTGGCATATGGGATCAATAACTAATTGCCTCTTAAAAGGACTAAGAGTTCCAGATGCGTCATACTGATATGTATTATTCTTTAAGTATAGCTGAGTGTTAATATTATCCGCGCGGAGATTCCAACTATTGTTTGTAGTATTAATAAGCGGCACATAATAATGCGCAACTGCAATGTATTCGTTCCCTGTAAAATCATCTAAAGTTGTTTTTTGGAGTTTCACGGTGTCTCGAATTTGCCGCATTGCCTCAATGCCTTCCCGCGCGAGATTTCCCGCGATAATTCTTGATTCGCTTGCTTTTTGGCCAAACAGATTAATCATAACGAGTCCTGCAATAGTTATAAGAACGGAAAGCACGACTCCAAGCGCGACTATAACCTCGAGTAAAGTCTGACCTGAATTGTTTAATGTTTTTTCTATCATATTACGGGCTTCCTCCCGGCTGCACCTGCGCCTTGTCGTCATAAATTATTCTTGATTTTTTATTTAAAAAGAATGCCGAGCTGTTGGATCCATTATTTATTCTGATTTCCTGGATTCGTATATCACTATTACCCGATTGATTTCCTCCGTCCGAAATAAATGCGATTTGATTGTTTAAAGCAAAAATTATTGTAATGGGATACAATTGTCCGACTTTTTGATTATTAAAATTAATATACGTCGGCGTAGAAATAAAATTGGTATTACCCGATAAAGTTTTAGATCCATCTACAACCATTTCATTGGTTTCTAAAGATTTGTTGTTATTAATATCAACAAAAAGCTTATATGCCATGCCTCCTTCGAATCTTATGCCATACCCTCCTTCAGGCAAGCTGTATTCACATGTATGAAAGGAAGCTGTATCACAATCGCTGTCTTGAGCGCAGATACCCCATTTTACTCCTGACTTTACTGGTTTTTTAATCGCGTCAACGCACATCTGCGAAAGCTTTCCTATCTGGGCGAAACTCTGCATATCTTGTAGATCGCTCATTACAATGTCTCGCGCGCCCCTCACACGGTTTTCTTTGTCGTAACTCATAAAAGACACCACCGAAATCGCGCTGATCAATACTAAAATGGATATGGCAACAAGCAATTCTACGAGTGAAAAGCCGGAATTCTTTAATGTATTAACTTTAATACTCCTACTCATATTTCTAAATCCAAAGGTTAAAATCCAAATGTCAAATCAAGATCAAAGCTATTGATAGTTAAAAATGAAAAGATAAAAGTTAAAAAATAACTTTAAAATTTAAAATTTTTTCATTTTCAACGTACGTATGCTTGATCCAAGAATATTGGAAATCTCAATAAGTTCTTTCAGTAAAACTTGTGTCTGATCTTTATTGCCTTTATTTGTATCTCTTGGTAACGCTAACCAAAATTTTGATTCATTAGCTGATTTTAACGAATAGCTTAAAAAATTCGTAAAATCTTTTCTTGAAGAACCAGCTATTGCTTCAATATAATTTGCCCCTATACTTGTACTGCTTCTTATTAATTGATTTCTTGTTATCCTACACACATCATCATTTTTTGGCAATAATTCAATAAGTTTAATAATTTTTAAAATAAGCGCATATATTCTTTTCTTGAAATCTTGCTTAAATTCACTGTTTTCCATAAATAATCCATAATTTTAACTTTTCATTTTTAACTTCTAACTATAACAGCATCGACAGATACGCTCCTATTATCTTTTCTCCATACAAAAGTGAAGCAACCGTAGCAAGGCTCAAAAACGTTCCAAAAGGAATCTTGCTGGAAAATTTTTTTACTTTCATCGCGATAAGCGCGAGTGATGCTGCCGCTCCAATGGTATATGCCAAAAATAAGGCGAGGATAACAAGCTTCCATCCAAGCATAACTCCCATTACTGCGCCCAAACGTATATCGCCTCCGCCGATCCACTTTCCCGAAGATATGATGTATTGCGCTAAAAAGAATCCTGCCCCAATTATAACACCTAAAAGCATATTAATAAAGCCAAATCCGAAAAAAATATTAAACAAAAACGCCACAATCAATGCGGGAATGGTAACAGCGTCTAAAATATAATACCAGCGCAGGTCATAGACGAAAATGACTATAAGGAAGGAGATAAAGATGAAGTTGCGCAGGAGCTGTAACGCCCTCTCACCCCAACCCTCTCCCCAGAGGGGAGAGGGAGATTGGATATATGCCAATACGAAAAGAATGCCTGTTGCGAGTTCTACTAACGGATATTGCATCGAAATCTTTTTTTCGCAAGAACGGCATTTTCCGCCCAGAATAAAAAAACTTATGAGGGGAATGTTGTCGTGCCATTGTATTTTTTTTCTACAGTGGAGGCATTGCGATCTTCCGGAAAATTTTTTCTTGTCATGGAGCCGAAAAATCGCCATATTTAAAAAGCTCCCCACAGAAGCTCCTAAGATGAAGATAATTATTCCTGTCATAGAAAATAGATCTTAGGCCATTGCGCTATGGTGGCCATAAGTTTTACGTCATTGCGATCCCCGAAAGCTTTCGGGGAGAAGCAATCTACGTTAGATCGCCACGTCGTCCCGCAACCGCGGGACTCCTCGCGATGACCAATCATTTGGGTCATTGCTAAGGTAGCCCTTCGACCGGGCTCAGGGAATAATAAGAGGAGGAGTGAAGCGACGACGAAACAATCCAACACATCAAAAGATTCCGAAAACTTTCACGGCTCGCAATAAAAATATTACTTGCATCCCGCCCCAATAATGCCTCCCATACTGATAGAATATATGCCTCGTGGAAAATCTTTTGTCCCTCTCTCCAAATAAAAACAAATCTCGTAATCGTTGGTTTTTGGGTTGCCTTGCCCGGAGCTATTGCTTATAGAATAGCCGCAGACATTCTTGGAAGCGATGCCTCCTCCCTTGCAGGGGTTTGACGCGCCAATCTTGGGATCTATAAAATTTTTAATATCCAAAATTCTTTTGGGCCCCGTGCACGACTGGATTAACGAATTGGGCCCCGTGCATCCTACGATATCGCTTGACGGCGACTGAATATCTTCGTTGTCTAAAATAATACCTATGCCTTTTGCGTGAGAAAGCCTCAATGAATCTCGCGATTTCATTTTGCTCATATTGATCGCAAAAACTATTATTATAAGAAGGAGCGCCAAAACCGACATAACAGAGGCAAGCTCAATGAGAGTGAAGCCGTTTTCTTGATGCGCTTGTGAATGACGAGATCGCCACGCTCCTTTCAGTCCCGAAAACTTTCGGGATGACAACGGGAGAATTCCGTAATTCAAAAAATATTTTATATTTTTGCCTTTTTTTATTTGTTTTTTTCTTTTTATCATAATAGACTTTCGTACGCATATTATTAGGCCTTAAAGTCAACGTCTACCCACAAAAGCTCTGCCGGTTGGTCATCCCCGACTTGATTGGGGATCCAGTTACTGTCATTCCCCCGAAGCTTCGGGGGAATCTATGATTCATAAGTAGATTCCGGCTCCCAGCCTACGCCAAGGCTTCGGCGGGCAAGCAAGGGCCGGAATGACAGAATAAACAGATGTCACCCTGAATTTAATTCAGGATCTATGGTTCCACTTGAAAGCCTCGTGAGGATAACAAAAGATAGTATTTTATAATTATTTAATGGTCTAATTATAAGAATATCATATCATTTTTTTCCTATTTTTGCCATAAACCCATAACTAAAAGAATTCCGAATCTTCGATCGGAATTCTTTTATTAACAATAATGGCTATATCACACAATAAATTATGGGCAACCAGCTGTTACTGTACCACCGCTGGTTATCCTATACAATCCCAAGGCTCCAAATTGATTTGTAGACTCCAGAAAAAAACAAATTCGATAATCATTAGTTCTTGGAACCGTACCGCCACCAGCCTGGCTTATAGAGTAATCACAATTAAGCGCGCCTCCTGTAGCACATGCTGTTCCACCACATGGTGTTGCATTCCCAGGATCACACATTCTATTAGCACTCGCTGTCCCAAAAGTGTTGTTTATATCGCCAACATTTGAACAAAGATTTGTTTTGGTATTAGCGGCACCCGTACAGCCAGCTAAAGCAACGCCAGCTTCGTTAGATGCATTTTCTACATCCAATACTGTGCTCATCTGTTTAACATCTGAAATTCTCTTGGCATCCCGCGCTTTAGCTCTTGCTCCTTGCATAGCTACAACAGCTATAGTAGAAAGCAATCCGATAATGGCAATAACCACGAGCAACTCAATTAAGGTAAAGCCTTTTTGATTTTTCATTTTCATTCTTTCACCTCCTTTCATATTTTCGCCTAAATATAGGCATTTTTTTAGTTATTAACAGTATTTTTATTATACCATTTTTATAATATTGGGACAAATTTTGAGATTGTCATCCCGCACCCGGATGCGGGATCCATAAAAAAAGATGAGTTAATTGACTGGATTCCGGCTCCCAGCCTACGCCAAGGCTTCGGCGGGCAAGCAAGGGCCGGAATGACACCGAACCGAGTGGGTAAATTTTTAATCATACCGAGCTTGCGAGGTTATACATTGGCAAAATTACCGCCGCAACCATAAGCCCGACTCCCGCGCCCATAATTATCATAACTATGGGCTCAATGAGCGTTACGAGATTTCTCAAAAGATTGTCTATTTCCCTTGAATAAAAATCAGCGATCTTTAAAAGAATAGTGTCAAGCTTTCCTGTTTTTTCGCCGACATTAAGCATCTGCGAAACCATGGGAGGAATGTGAGGGCTTTTCATAAAGACTGTGGCTATCGGATTTCCCCCTTCCACTTCTTTTGATGTTTCCAAAATGAGATTTTTATATATTGTATTTCCGACAACATCAGAAACTATCTTAAATCCGCGCGTAAGCGTCACGCCTCCGGAGATAAGCGTATAGAGGCTTCGCGCGAAGCGCACAATCGCGATTTTTTGAAAAAGCGTTCCAAAAATGGGCACTTTTATCTTGAAAAGGTCAATGGAATATCTGCCAAAGCCTGTTGCCGCGTATATACGAAAAGCAATAATGATTCCCAAAAAAATAACCGCGACCAGCCACCAATAATGCACCAAAAAATTACTTGTGGCTATAAGAACCTTTGTGGCGAATGGAATCTTTGCCCCCGATTCTTTTAAAACTTGCGTGATTTTTGGAACCACAAAAATCATCATGATGGTTCCTACGACCAAAAGAGCCGAAGTTATAAAAATTGGATATATCATGGCGCCCTTTATCTTGCTCGTAAGATCGTAGTCTTTTTCCATTTGGTCCGCCAAATACAACAACACCTCGTCAAGCTTTCCGGAGGTCTCGCCCGATCGGACGATATTTACGAAAAAATCATCAAAAGCCCTTGGATGCTTGGCAAGCGCGTCGGAGAGCTTTCCTCCGCCTTCAACGTCTTCCACAACCTCCGATATTATCACCTTGAGCTTTGGACTTGATATCTGCTTCAAGAGTATTTTCAGGCTCTGAACAAGAGGAATATTCGCCGCGACCAAAATAGACAGCTGGCGCGAAACAATAACAATCTCTTTTGGCGAAATTTTTCCAAAAAGAAATGGCAATGGTATGCCTTGGATAATATCTTTTTTTTCCTTAAGCGCAAGGATGGTAAGGCCCTTTTCAATAAGAATATCAGCGGCGGTCTCAACCGACGGCGCGCGCACAAGTCCGCTTGAAGTTTCCTGCTCTATATTTAAGGCTTTGTAGGCAAAGGTAGGCATTTATCAATTTAATTTCTAATTACTAATTTCCAATTTCTAAAATATTATTTTAATTACCAATTTTCAATATCTAATCTTTTTTAAGACGAGAATTTTTGACAATTGTTATAAATATCAATTGCAATTCATGAGCTTCGTTCCATAATTTTTTTGCCTGATCTGCAAGCTCCGGAACCGCCTTTGAAACCATTCGAAGCCAATGTTTTGATTCCTTGGCCTCTTTCTTGCAAATACCCAACTTATGCTCAAAATCTTTTCTAGACTCGGCGCAATCAGCTTCACAATAATTTGAACCGATACTTGTTGCCGATTTTATTAATTGATTTATCAAAGGAAGTGTTATGACATTCCTTGAAACAAATTTGGCAAACTCTATAACATTTTCACCAAACTTTGCAGTTCTTTCTTCTAGATCATAAATCTTCGACATTTCATTGGAAATTAGAAATTGGATATTGGAGATTTCACATCATCCCGACACCATGGTGCGGAAATTCTGCTTGTCAATCGCCTGCTCCTCGGCAATTTCAACCGAAACTTCTCCGTTTTTCACCGCGCGCGCAAGGGACTGGTCTAAGCTAATCATTCCTTCCGCCTGCGAAGTCTGAATAATGCTTTCAAGCTGCTGTACTTTTCCGCTCGCGATAACTGTTTGCACTGCGCTATTGGTAAGCAATATTTCTTCTCCCGCGATTTTTCCTCCGCCTACCCTTGGAATAAGCCTCTGAACATATATACCCTGTAATGTCCGAGAAAACAAGGTAGCGATGCGGCCCTGATCCAATGACGCGAATTTTCCTAAAAATTTTTCTATTGCTTGAACGGATGAAAGGGCGTCCATAATATAAAATACCAACCTCCCGCTTGAAGCAAACTCTAAGATAAGCGGCACAATACCCTCCTCGTCATTGTCGCCAATAAGCATAATATCAACATCTTCTTGCCGCGAATATTTGAGCGCCTCAACAAAGCTTACCGCGTCGCGCCCGATCTCTCTTTGCTCAATATTGCTTTTATTGTTCGTGAAAATATATTCAATGGGTTTCTCTATGGTAATGATGTTTTTGCTCCGATTTTTATTGATTTCTTCTATAATCGCGGCCGCAGTGGTCGTCCTTCCGGAACCATAAGGGCCGGAAATAATCACGAGGCCGTATTCCAGATCTGTAAACGCCAAAACCGCCTTGGAAAGGCCGAGATCTTGGATGCTTGGCACCTGCAAGGGTATAAGCTTCATAGAAACAGCCGGAGCGCCCCTTTGATAAAAAATATTAATCCTCATTCGGATCTTATCTTCAAAAAGATACACGAATGATATGTTCTTTTTTTCTTCCAATACCCTCCTTTGGAAATCATCAAGCATGCCCTCTATAAGTCCGGCAATGAAATCTTTGGTAATAATATTTTCCTGTGAAAGCTCGCTCAAAGAATTATCAAGGCGGACAATGGGCTTATTGCCGATGGAAAGATGTATATCAGATGCCCTGCGCTTTGCAGCAGTGGCTATTATTCTCGCGATAACCAGGCTTAATGATGTATCCATATAATGTATTATTAAATTCCAAATTACAAAATACAAATCCCAAATAATATCCAAATCCTAAATTGAGACTGTAGAAAAACTGTCATCCCGCACCCCCGAAAGCTTTCGGGGGATCT
>CAYJWS010000050.1:0-8978 GCA_964373925.1 uncultured Gammaproteobacteria bacterium | reverse complement strand
AAGGAGATACATCATGAAGATAGTATTCGGTAGATGTTATTGGACAATTGTGGATGTTCTATTGATAGTCGGGATCATAGCGTTTCTAAGCATGACTGCTGAATCTCAAAGAGAGATGGGGTTCAGCTTATTGAGAGCTGTGATTTTCAGTGTTATCTTTGGAGTTGTATTCCTTATCCCAATGGTCTACTTTATAGAATGGCTTGATTCTAAACAACCTCCATCTCCCCGTTGCCCCACTTGTGGCCAAGAACTTCCCGAAGAAAAACAAAATGAGGCCGAGCATATTGGCGCATGATGTTGCTTATTACTGGATTGCGCTTTTATGGCTTAAACCTCTCTTTTTTAGCTCTTTACACAACCTGTGGATAGTCTTTTAAGGAGGAATCTTGGAGACACCCGACGATAAAATTTTTGCGGATGTAAAAGAAGTTATTGCAAAAACATTTCCAGATTCGAAAAGCATTATAAAGCCAGAGACTTCCTTTATTGAAGACTTGCGGGCTGATTCACTTGATACCATGGAACTCGTCATGGCTTTGGAGGAAAAATTTCATATCACTATTGCTGAAGATGCAATCAAAGATCTAAAAACAGTTCAAGACGTTGTCAATTATATCAAAAAAATTGACAAAA
The DNA here is from genome assembly GCA_964373925.1 of uncultured Gammaproteobacteria bacterium. Taxonomy (GTDB): domain Bacteria; phylum Patescibacteriota; class Patescibacteriia; order Buchananbacterales; family GWA2-38-13; genus CAYJWS01. The sequence goes on along the minus strand of CAYJWS010000050.1, from coordinate 8,342 downwards.
AATAATTTCAAAAGATCGTATTTCCGAGGCGTTCTATTGAGCGCCTCTTTTTTAATCCACCTTCGTCCGCCCAGGGCGGACCAGACCATTTTGATTATAATCGCGGAGCCCCTTAGGAGCTTGAATGTAATCCCATGTTTGTAAACTCTCTACTTCTTTTTTATCATATGAAACTTCTTCCTAAATAAATTACGATAGATTGATCCTCGGCTAATAATGCCTACAAGCTTTCCTTTCTCATCTACGACCGGAAGACGATGAATGTTTTTAGCAAGCATGAGCGCGCCTACCTTCATTACATATTCATGAGGATTAACTTTTATCACATCGGTTGTCATAACGTCTTTAACCAAAACATTCGCTCTTGATTTAATCTCCCTTTCTTGATTTTCAAAACTAAAGTAAATTTCAGGATTTGAAAATAACTCCTGATATGTTGGATATAATGCGCGGTAAATATCTTTTTCAGAAAGGATTCCAATAACTTCATTTTTATCATTAACCACAATCAATCCGCTGATGTCATACTCCAATAAAGCTGATATTGCTTCACGGAGCGTCGCATCAGGCAGGATAGTGAATATTTCTTTTTTCATTAATTCCTGAATCTGCATACATTATCTATTATACCAAGTTTACGTTTTTTATCAAAATAGTATGAACCACATCCCGAAAACTTTCAGGATGGACTTGTCCCCCAAAGCTTTAGCGAAGGAGGACTCTTTCTCAAAAGCTCGCCCCGTTAGAAATCTCTTAGACGTATTGCGCAGAATAAAAAAAATTCGTTGATATAATCTGAAGACTCTTTTCGTATCAATGACTTTTTTTTATTTCACGGCTTGATTCCTTAAGAAAGAAAAGCATAAACAAGGCAACTATGGTTAAAACCACCGAAAAATAAAATGGCGAAGTTGTGCCCACCCTACTCCAGAGAAGTCCCGCGATAAATGAAGATGGCAAGGCCATAAGCCCAATAACCATCTGAAAAGTGCCAAGCGTGCTGGCACGGAGCTCTTTGGCTGCAAGTTCAGAGACTAAAGCTTTTTGCACCGGTTCAATGGCTCCGAGATGTAAACCATACAAAACAAAAGCAATAATTATTGCGACTGGATTCCTGAAATAAATAAACGTGATGCAAACCAATAACCATAATACAAAAGACAAGGCAAGAACCGCTTTTCGGCTGATTCTGTCCGCCAGCTTTCCAAACGGCAGAGATACCGCGGACGCAATGGCATTATAAAGTAAATACAATACTGGAATAGTCACCACGGCAAATCCCAACTGTCTCGCATAAATTAAAAGAAATGAATAACTAAAAGAGGATAATGCGAAAAGAGAGCTTAAGGCTAAAAACAAAACAAAATTTTTATGAAAATCTTTAAAAGTGATTCCCTTAAAAATTTTCTTATCGCTTCTCGCTGAATCTTTTACGATAAAAAAAATAAGTATTGATCCGATAATCGATGGAACAGACGCGATAAGAAATAACTTCGTATATCCTAAATATTTAAAAAGAAATATGGTAAATAAAACTCCGCACACCGCGCCGAGATTATCCATCATGCGCAGATAGCCAAAATTCCTCCCTCGATTTTCGTGGGTGGAAAAATCGGCAATAATAGCGTCTCTGGGCGATCCTCTCATTTTTCCTGCTCTGTCTAAAACCCGAAACGGAATAATGTAGTGCCAGCTCGGCGAGAGTGCGTAGCCGATGCGGGCTATGCCGGCGCAAGCATAGCCGATCCAGATGAATGGTTTACGTTTTCCTATTTTGTCTGCAATATATCCGGAGACAGCTTGCGAAACAGAAACAACAGCATCGCCTAAACCGTCAATAAAACCGAGTACCGCGACATTCACGCCCAATACCGACGTAAGAAATATCGGCCATAGCGGAAAAATTATATCTGAACCAAAATCGTTTAGATATGCCGCCCAGGCAAACGCGTTCATTTGCTTTTTAATATCTTTTTTATTTTTGGGCATATATTTATCCTTACAATATATTGTATTGTACCATACTTCTTTAATACTACGCCTGTCCCGCCATTGAAACTAAAAATTCTTATCTCGACGCAATCCATAGTTCTAAAATTTTCCTATAGTCCTCGATACATCTCAACTTATCCACATTGCGTCGTATTTTATCTTCTGCTATATTTTATATATTATGATTTCGAAGCACAGGATAATGGCAGGATTACGCAAAAGACGCTCTCGCGGCTTAGGGTACAGTGCCACTGCCTCCACTAACAACCCACAAAACGACTAAATCTCCCCCCGCTCCCAAAGCAGGGGTGACTTTTTTTATTAATAATAAATGTAAGAAAGGAAATGTATGCACAAACCTATCATGGCGGAGTATATTTGGATTGACGGCCGAAAGCCAACAGCCAAATTACGCTCAAAAACAAAAATAATACAGGGGCCGATTCAAAATCTATCAGAAATACCATTCTGGGGGTTTGACGGTTCAAGCACCGAGCAGGCAGAAGGATATCGTAGCGACTGCATGCTCAAACCGGTAAAATATGTGCTTGATCCCATCAAGAGCGAACCGAATATTCTGGTTATGTGCGAAGTGCTCAATCCCGACCGATCGCCGCATCCTTCAAACACACGCAACATACTAGAAAAAATCGCAGAAAAATATAAAGAACATGATCCATGGTTTGGCGTTGAGCAGGAATACACGCTCTATCAAAAAGACTGGCCGCTTGGATGGCCTCAAGATGGCTTTCCACATCCGCAAGGAAAATATTACTGCGGCGTCGGGTATGACGAAGTGTATGGACGCGAGCTCGTTGAGGCGCACATGAAAGCGGCTCTGCAATGCGGCCTTATGATTTCTGGAATCAATGCCGAAGTAATGCCGGCGCAATGGGAATTTCAAGTCGGGCCGCTTTCGCCTTTGGATCTTGGAGACGAGCTTTGGATGGCTCGCTGGCTCCTCTATCGTCTGGGTGAAGATTTTAAAGTGTACGCAAAGCTTGACCCCAAACCAATGCCCGGAGACTGGAACGGCGCGGGCGGGCACACGAACTTCAGCACCAAAGCAATGCGCACGGTGGGCGGTCTTGATATTATAAAACAAGCATGTGAAAAATTAAAAAAATTCCATCGCGAACACATCATGGTATATGGAGCGGATAATAACTTGCGCCTCACAGGCAAGCATGAAACCTGCGGCATCAATGAATTTCGGTATGGCGTGTCAGACAGAGGCGCGTCAATTAGAATCCCCATGGATACCGCGGCAAAAGGCTATGGCTATCTCGAAGACCGCCGTCCCGCGGCTAACCTTGACCCGTACAAAATCTGCACGGCTCTCATTGAGACCGTCTGTGGAGATGGCTTTAATCCGGAAAAATATATCTGGCACCAATAGATTGTGAAAAATGGAGTCGGATAAAAAAACCGCCCCGAGCTTTGTCGCTCATTCGATAATACTCAGGGCGACCCTGAATATATTGAATAGGTCGAGGGGCGGTTATACATTTTTCTAAAAAAATCTTTTGATTTTTAAGAGGTGGCTACCATGCCTTGCAAAACCCCTCGAGGATGGTTTTCATGGCTCTCCTGCCGCCACATTCCTGTGTCATGACAAGAGAATCAATACAATTGGTACGAGACATAAAGTCACCGGGAGTTTGGCAGTTGCAAGTCACCACAACAATCTGCACGAAGGCATGCTCTTCTTTCACTCTCTCAATAAATTTAAGCGCGGGCTTAAATCCTCTTATGCCAATATAGGCAACGATGATGAGATTTTCCTTGCTCTCATTAAGTACGTGCAAGGCTTGCGCGCTTACTTTACTTTGCGCTTCTTCACCGTCTTGATACATCCAAGCGCCTGCTTGCTTCGCTATAACTTGCGCTAAAGGATCAATTGGATGCCTCACTCCAATAGAAAGCCCAAGGGTTATCATGGGATTGTAAGGCATATTTCCATTTTCAACATAGATCTCAAGATCATCTTTTCCGGTATCTACCTTACCTGTTTGATAATCTGAAACAACCTTATAAGTGGTAAAAAGTATTTGAACCTTTTTCCCATTCAAAGCCTCTTGAATCCTAAAAATTTCATCCTGAAATTCATTCAAGGCAAAAATCTTCATACTCATCTTATTCACCTCTAATAGGGTTATAAAAGAACAAAATACACTTAAAGTAATATAATCATATTATTAAATTATTGTCAATATTGACTTTTATTAATTTTATGTTAACATCTTATATTGTCTTGTTCTTTTATATTGTAGCCGCATATGGAGAATAGCTGTCACTATGTGTAAACTTAAGGTTGGCGACAAGGTCTGGATAATACCGGGAAATAAACATCCAGCGCTTTTGGCAATTAAATGCACTATTACGGAAATTCAGCAGGAAAGGCCAGATGATATTCCCTACTTTTGGGTTGACGAGCCCATAGGACACGCGCTTGGCGAGGAAGAGCTCATTCTTACGCGTTCAAACGCAAAAAAATTCCTCGGCGAGATGATTCGATCCGAAAAAAAAATGAAAAGAGAATTTTCCGTTTCGGATCTTGATACCTGCAGAAAACGATTTAAGTCATACATTAAAAAAACATGGGAAAGAGCCGGAATAAAACATACGGGCTTTCCAAGATATAAAAGAAAAAAGAAGGGTGTTGAGTGGTTCACTCTTCGTAGCTAAATCTATGATTTGAGCCCCTGAAATTATAAGGGGCTTTTTTATCTAAAAAACCGCCATTCCTATATTAACATCGGCGGTTTATGCATAATTTTTATAACTCATGAGAAAAGTTTTGGAAAAATTTACTATTGCGTGTAGTATTGCCTTGTGCTATAATAAAAAAATTAGTAAATAATAATTAATACATAATAAAAACTATGAAGAATAAATCATTAATTATAGTAATTATTGTAGTGGTAGTGCTAATCGCGGGCTATGCCTGGTGGCAGAATTCCCAAGCGCCATCTGCAGATACAAATGTCAATGTCAATACAAATACAAATAATGAGGCTATGGTAAAGGACGAGTTAAAGGACGCGGAAGTGAAAGAATTTGTTATGACTTCATTTTATGAGGTTGTTGATAACCAGCCAAAACCGCAGTTTTCAATGACTGAAATTACCGTAAAAAAAGGAGATAGGGTGAGAATCAAAGTTACCAATACCAAGGGCGGACATGATTTTAAGCTTGATGAATATAATATCTTTAAGCCGACTCCTCTTAATGAAGAGGTGGTTATAGAATTTACAGCCGACAAGGTAGGCGATTTTATCTACTACTGCAACCAGCCAAATCATCGCGCGCTCGGGCAGTGGGGAACATTGAAAGTTACTGAATAGATAAAAGACGTATATCAAATATATCAAAAAAGAGGGCGCTTTACGCGCCCTCTTTTTAAGCTTATAATAAAAGATATTACTTTATTTAGAAAAAATTCCAAACATTACATATGAAAAAAGTTCTTGTTATTGGCGCAGGATGGTCGGGCATTTATGCGGCAAAACATCTTTTAGAAGCTGGCTTTGAGCCGAAAATTTTTGAAAAGAGCCACAGTTTTATGGGTCAGTGGCATATTCACAACGGCCCCGGCGGAGTGATACGAAATACACACGCAACATCATCTATTGGATACATGCAACCTTCTGATTTTCCTTTTCCAAAAGGTATTCCTGATTTTCCTCATCACTCATTGGTGTTTCAACACATTGGAAATTATATAAAACATTTCAAGCTTGAATCTTATATTCACTATAACCATACGGTAACAAAACTTGAAAAAGTAAAGGGAAAGTGGTTAGCGGTTGTGAATAATACGTTTTCAGAAACTTATGATTATGTTGTTGTTGCAACAGGATTAAATAAAGTGCCTTCATTTCCAGATAAAAAACTTTTTTCAAAATTTAAAGGAGAAAAAATACATTCGCATTTTTTTAAAGAACTCCCTGAACGCTGGAAAGGCAAAACAATTCTTATTGTAGGAGGAGGAGAAACAGCAGCAGATATCGCAAATGAAATCTGTGATAGTTGTAAGGTGATTATGAGCATTAAAGAAGGAGTTTGGTTTCAAGATAAAATTTTAGGAGCGTATGAACCGGCCGATATGTTTTTTAACCGCATGGTTCATTTTTTTTTCAGGTGGTGGGCAAACTTATTTTTTCGTAAACAAGTTGAATTTTGGTGGGGATCTGGCGGGACGGGAGTTTGGTTCTGGAGACCAACTTCACCGTATCTTAACGGAATCTACAATAAAAGCCGTAATGTTATTCATAGAATTTCAGAGGGGCGGGTCGTTCCAATGCCGGGGATAAAAAACGTTGCTAAAAATGGAGTTAAATTTCGAGGAGAGAAAAAATTTACCGATGTTGATGCTATTATTTTCGGAACTGGTTACAACCTTGAACATTCTTTTGATTTTCTTCCTGAAAAACTCCGCCATCATAATAGATATAAACACATATTTATTCCAGAAGACAACACTATTGCATTTATTGGTTTTGTACGCCCATTTCTTGGCTCAATTCCCATGCTTGCGGAACTTCAGTCTCGCTTCGTTGCTGAAATTTTTAGAAATCGCGTAAAACTGCCATCGATTCATTATATGCAAAATATTATTTTGAAAGATCAAAAAAGACATATAAAAGATTTCCCTGCTGATGGGAAAAGAGTAAGTTTTCTCGTTGATCCTTATTATTACTGCACAGAGATAGGTCATTATATTGGGGCAAGCCCAAAAATGCTAAAACTTTTTTTTACACACTTTAATTTATGGAGAAAGCTTTTTTTACAGCCGTGGTCACCATTCCACTGGAGAATTTATGACAAGGATAGTAGAAAAAGAAAACTTGCTATACAACAGATTAATAAACTTGAAAATCATCCAGCGGCGATTCGGTTAAGATGGAAAATAAAGGTTACTTTCTTTATCTGGTTTTTACCACTCGTAACATTTCTCTTGGGTATTTTTTTCGGGCGTTTCTTTTTATTTTTTTGACTTTCTTAACATCTCTTTAATCCTCACGTAAAGATTGTATGCATAGAAAACAATTTTCAAAAATTATTTTTTATATCGTATACTCCCTCATTCCCGTTACTTTATGGCTCATGTTTCCGGGAAGACAGCTTATTTTTGATGGCTTGTATAATTCACTTTTGACCATGGGTAAAGCCTCGGGAATTATTGGCATAAGCTTGTTTTCTGGAAATCTTATTTTATCCGGAAGATATCACTTTTTGGATCGATGGATGCAGGGACTCGATCAGCTCTACCTTTTCCATCGCAGGACCGGAATCTATGCTTTCAGCCTGCTCATCTTCCATGCGTTTGCCATTTCTCTCCAGCCACTTCAGTTTTCTTTTGCTACCTTCTATCAATCTTTTCTGAATTTTAATAATATTGCCGTGAACTATGGAAAAATCGCTTTCTCGGGCCTTTTTATTATTGTGACCCTGACCCTCGTTTTAAGCAACCGAATAAAATATAAGTATTTAAAAAAAATGCATCAGTTTTTAGGTGTTTTCCTTTTTTTTGGCGGGCTCCACGCGTTTTTCATACCTTCTGACATAAGCCGTAATATTTATTTGCGATATTATTTACTCACCTTGGTTGGCATAGCTCTTGTAAGCTATATCTGGCGAACGGAACTGCGACGATGCCTCATACCATTCATTATATGTGATGTCATTGAAGTAAACACGTTAAACGCGACCGTAACAGAGGTCGTACTTAAACCAAAAAATGTAAAAAGTGTGCATTTCTATCCTGGACAATTTATTTTTATAAAATTTTTGCAGGAAAATTTTCCAAACGAAGAGCACCCATTTTCACTTACCGCGTCAACCGAAGAAGGGCTCTTGAGAATTTCCGCGAAACATATCGGCGATTTTACGAAAATCCTTCCCGAACTTAAAGCGGGCGCAATCGCAAAAATACAGGGGCCGTTTGGAGGATTTATCTTTTTAAAATCAAAAAATAAAAAACAAATATGGATTTCGGGCGGAATCGGCATCACTCCTTTTGCGAGCATGGCAAGGACATTGCGTGATAAAACAAAAAAGGGCGAACTTATGGACTATGATATTACTCTTATCTTTTCGGTGCAAACTGCAAATGACTTTGTGTATAAAGATGAATTTGAGAAAATAGCAAGAGAAAATCCACACTTTATATTTGTGCCATGGGTCGCTGCAGAAAAAGGATATCTCAATATTGATGCTATTAAAAAAATTACGGAAATCAATAATCGCGAAATTTTCATCTGCGGGCCAAAACCTATGATGTTTTCCATAAAAAAACAACTCATGAATGCCGGAATAAGAGCATCAAATATACATTTTGAACTTTT
>CAYJWS010000049.1:0-9420 GCA_964373925.1 uncultured Gammaproteobacteria bacterium | reverse complement strand
ATTAATTCAACAAGGCAGGAATGTGTACAAGCATCCTGCCTTTTTTATTTTTTCAAATTAGTTAAAATATGTTAAGTTGGTTGATTCATTTTGTAAAATAATATATAATACATTTGGTTAAGTTCTTTTACAATGTACTATCATGAAAATTGGAGAAGCGGCGCATGGAACCCATAGATGAACTACGCGAAAGAGCCGGTTTAGCTCTTCATTCTTGGCACTTAATTGGAATTGCATCTTCATCAAGTTCACCCGAAGATGTATATGAAGAAGCGAGTGAATACGGTTGGAATGACCGATATTCAAAAAGCGCGCTAGCGTTGGCTACTATATATTTTGATTATGGACAAGAAGCATACGTCGCTACTATCCGCAAGCTAGCGCCCAGATTATTTGACGATGTATGTTTATGTGAATGCCATAGAGGTATTTTTGATGAAGACGATCAAGGATACGATTTAGATGAATTATGTGAATGCTGTCAGATATATTCAGTAAATTGTTTTTGTCAGTGCCATCAGTGTAATGATTGCGACAATCCCGATAGTCCGTGTGATGCCGAAAATTGCGATTGTGAATGCCATAAATGTTGCAATGGTTGCACCGGTTCTTGTTTCTGCCAATGTCACCATTGTTCGGACTGCGGGCCATTTGGTAATAATTGCGAAGGGCAGCCGGAATGTGACTGCAATTGCCATAATTATTGCAATAGTTGCTCCGACAGGCACATATGCAGTTGCCACAATTGCGACACTTGCGAAATAGAAGATCGCATTTGTGATCAGGATGATGATTGCGATTGTGAATGCCATAAATGTTGTTCGGATTGCGAAAATGATTATTTTTTTGATTGCTCGCCTTTCTGCCTGAATTCACATGAGGAAGATAATATAGAATCAGATACTGAAGCAGAACCCCATGAAGAGCAGGAGTCCGAAGAAATGCAATCAGAAGTTGAAACAGCCGATGCGGCTCAAGCGCCTCAACTGCCTCCGGGAGTTACCGATGGGAAACTCGGTGAAGTTTCTAGGAGGCTGCAAGAGCATCTTGGAACAAACTACCCTGTGTATCGGAAAGAAAGCAACAATGCCAATGCGTATGCTTATGGCAATTATATTGAGGTGACAACTGAAGCGGAAAGAATTTTAACCCGCGATGAGCTTGCATTTTTAGTGAGCCATGAAATTGTCCATAATTTAGGCAATCATCCCGTAGAAAAAGCCCAAAGAACAGAAAATTTATTAGATGGCGTTGCTGATATAGTTACGGAAAAACCAGGGCTTGGTGGAATTTTAACAGGAATTGCTGTTGCTGGAATTGGGTATTTGATAAATAGGGCTGATGATCGAAAAGACGAGCGTTCGGCCGATCAAACAGCTTTGGAGTTTATGAAGCGGGCAGGATATGACCCAATGGCAGCGGCAAAAGCCATTGAAAAAATCACAGACAAAAATATTAAACATGGAATCACAAGTACTCATCCATCTCCTGAAGAAAGAAAAAAGTATTTAAGTTGAACCATCCATAAAAAAACAAAGGAGGTTTATATGGGTGTACCGCGAACAGCCGTTGGGATATTTTCGGCAGCCATTGCCAAGCGCGCATTTGAAGTGGCGCGTGACAACAAGGAAGACCCAAAAACATGGGTAAAGGCAACTGCGGTGGGAAGCGTGGCAGGCGCTGTTGCCTACCATTCATTGAAGCCGGAAGCCGAGGATATCATCAGGATGATCCGCGGCGATAGTCCGCGCAAGCTCCTTCCAATGTCGGATTAATATTATCCGAATTCACAAAAGCCTCGATCTAAAATACGAACGAGGCTTTTTATTTTTTATGAGTGTGGCACAGCGTGGTTGGCACGGGTTTGCAGATTTTGACAAACATTGATAATTGCTGTAAACTTAGTATTATAATTTTTTGTTTGTTCATTGAAATACCAAAAACCCGGAGGATAATAATATGGATGATTCAACAAAATCATTTTTCTCGCTTGTCGTATTTTTCATGATAATTGCCATTATTTTTGTCATATCGTTACCAGTCATTTTGTTGCGCTGGCTTGCCAATCAAGGCGTTGGACCATTTATCCAAGAATATGCATGGATAATTTTTCTTATATCATTTTTGGCCACAACCTTTGTGTGCATAGCAGTATTTTGTTTTTCCGATAATGGAAAGAGAAAATATCTTTGGGATGCGTTTCGGGATAATTTTAATAAGTATTGCCAGTATTATTTGCTGATTGTTGGCTCCATTTTTCTTTTGACTGTCGGCAATAAGCTGATGCTTGATTATGTTTTTGTCGGATATCCTGATTTATTTATTGTGTATTGCATGCTTTTCCCATGGGCGCTGATCATGGCCACTATGATGTTTTTTCTTAACACTTTTTTCAATAAGAGAACGATCGAGCTAATAAACGACTATTTTCGTAATCTGGAAATTAATAAGAAAGTTCGATTATATACTCTTATTGCCATCTGGTTTAATTTTACCGTTATGGCTGTTTTGTATGGCCCGCCTTCACCCCCTGAATGGACAGTGACGATTGACAAGAAGGCAGAATCAGCTTGGAATTTTTTTAAAAATTCGGTTAAATTCATATTATGGGGCGACGATGGTCTTAAAAAAGAAGTAACTGAAATAACCACTATCGCGAATGCCACATCTGAAAAACCCAGTATTCAAAGAGGTCCCGGCTTAATCTTTGCTTCGTTATTGTCTGGAATCATCGCCTTAGCGTATTTTTTAAAGTAATTTTTCAGTAAAGTTGTTCACGAACTCATAAAAATACGCGATAGAAACAGGCATGTCAGAAGAAATATATAAATCATATTGGCCGGTTGCTTCATGCGGCTGGATCAAGAAAACATAAAAGGCAGGGATGCAAAAAAATTGCAGACCCGCCTTTTTTCTTTATAAAAATTTTATCGCGAGGGGTTCGGTGGGATTGAAGGAGGCGTTATTGGCTGATTTGGAATTATATCACGCCGCCTTCTTTTTATCAAAGGAAGAATCCAACATTTGCCTTTCAGGGCGGTTAAAAGGAGATATGACGCAATAATATTAAGAATGACTCCAAGCCAATTATTTTTAAGAATTCCCCAGCCTAAAATTATAAGAATAATTCCAAGGATTATCCTTATTATGCGATTATTTTTTCCTATATTTTGAGATGTCATAATCTTGATAAAAAAATATAATATTGAGACTGTAGAAAAACTGTCATCCCGCACCCCCGAAAGCTTTCGGGGGATCTAAAAAAATGAAATACGTTAATGTACTGGATTCCCCCGAAAGCGTTCGGGGGAATGACACCAATATAGGAATAACTGCGTAAGTACTAATATTGAGCCTATAAATACATTTAAAGCGCCTTAATATAAATCGTCCACAACTGCCCCCAAGGGTCATCCAACGCAACCTCTGCTGCGGGTGGCTCTTTTATGATTTCCCCTTAGCTCTTCTCCTGTATTTTTTCAAATAGGGAAGCTTCATTCCCGTGCTTGGGCTCTTTGTGTGCCGTTTCTTTTTTTTCTTTGCCATATATTTTTTAGTTTATAACCTTTAGGTAATATGTTATATTTATTACTGTGAATTACGAAACTCGCACTTCGTCATCGCGAGCCCCGATATTCATCGGGATAAACTCCGCGTGGCGATCTAATGTAGATTGCTTCGCTCGGGCTCGCAATGACGGTAGTAGGGGCATTTCGTAATTCAAAGTTATTATATAATATATTTATATGAAATACAACCTTGAACATATAGAAGAGGCTGTTTCCAAAAAGTATAAAAAGCAGGATAAGAGAAAACCCAAGATGAAGGTTTCTGGGAAGAGCGTAATAGCTTTAAAAAGAATTATTGAAAAGAAATAGTATTATACTAATATACGAATTATGCGAATGATACTAATAAATACGAATATATGAAAAGTGAGCTGATTCATCCGGAATTATCATATCTTATTACTGGAATTTGTTTTGAAGCTCATAATGAATTAGGAAGATATGCTCGAGAAAAACAATATGGTGATTTCATCGAGGTTAAGCTTAAGGAGTTAAAGATACTCTATAGCTTTAAAAAGAATTATTGAAAAGACATAACCATTATACTAATATACGAATTATGCGAATGATACTAATAAATACGAATATATGAAAAGTGAGCTGATTCATCCGGAATTATCATATCTTATTACTGGAATTTGTTTTGAAGCTCATAATGAATTAGGAAGATATGCTCGAGAAAAACAATATGGTGATTTCATCGAGGTTAAGCTTAAGGAGTTAAAGATACTCTATAAGCGAGAAATTTCAGTTTCAGATACAGGGAATATTTTAGATTTTTTAATTGATGATAAAATAGTATTAGAGTTAAAAGCAAAAAGAATAATTACCAAAGATGATTATTATCAGATTCAGAGATATTTGCAGATCTGTGATTTACGATTAGGAATCTTAGTAAATTTTAGGGATACTTATATTAAACCTCATCGTATAGTAAAAATAGAAACAAATAATGCTGAAAAATTTAAACATTAGTATATATTCGTATCATTCGTGCAATTAGTATATTAGTATAATAATTCTATTTTTCGAAATCCTATCCTGTCTTGCGCAAAATTTTGCATACCCATCATTTCGCCTGAAGCGATAGTGAATTCTCCAAATGAGTTATTGATAGCATCCATGGCAAGCGCTATCTTTTTTTGTTTTATAGTATCTGAAAGAAATGAGATTTGATGTGATATGGGAGAAAGCGCGCCTACGCTTACGGCGATAATTCTCGCGCGATCCGCAAGCGGATAGGAAAAAAGTATTCGGCAAGCTTCTTGGTATATTGATTGTGTTGTAAAAAGCGGCTCTGGAGTTTTTCGCGTTTTAGAAATCCTACCTCCGTTTACATATCCAAGATACGCGGAAATACTTTTTGCCTCAAAACTGTGCTCGCGAAGCCTTCGGCCGGTTTTCTCGCACAGTTTCATGAGAATACCGTGTAGATACGAAAGATTTGTTGTTTTTTTCGCAAGAGCGTACTGGTGGCCAAAAGATTTTGGCTGGATATTTTTTTGTTTTTTTACTCCGTCAATTTCCACTCCATTGACATTCGCCCAGAGGGAGTAGCCGTATTTTCCCATAATTTCCAAAAGATTTCCGGGCGGATATTTTTTTAAATCAAGAAGGTTTTTTATTCCTATTCGTTCAAGCCTTGCGGCAATGCGATCTCCTATACCCCACGCGTCCATGAGCTTTGCCGATGCAAGCGTTTTTTCTAAAATATCCGGCGTTAAGATAAAAATACTATTTTTTTCCGCTACATCGGAGGCAAATTTTGCAAGCCAGCGAGTCCATGAAATTCCAATAGAGCATTTGAGGTATTCGCCAACTTCGTTTGTGATTCGGCGTTTGATTTCAAGAGCTATTGTATAGGCATTTTGGAATCCCCTCTCCCTGTCCCTCTCCCCATTCTGGTCTGAGCCTCTCGGGATTGAAGACCACAAAGGGGAGAGGGAACTATTGCCAAACTCCCTCCCCCTTGGCGGGGGAGACAGAATTTTATTGTATTTTCCAACTGTTATCCCCGCGAAAGCGGGGATCCAAGATTTGGATTCCAGATCAGGTCGGGAATGACATAAAGTATCCACCCATCCAGTTAAATCCAAAAACGCCTCATCAATGCTGTAGGGCTCCATTCGATCAGTATAGTCCGAGAGTATTGAAAATATTTTTTCCGTAGTGCTTCGGTACTTCGCAGGTTCGTTTTCCACAAGAATTATTTTTGGATATATTGCCTGCGCGTCGCGAACACGCATGCCGGTTTTTATTCCGAGTTTTTTTGCCTCTATTGAAGACGCGATAATGCATCCATTGGGCGAGAGGTACGCGCACACGCCCAAAGGCTTTCCGCGAAAAAATGGATTTGCTTGTTGCTCCACGGAAGCAAAATAACTGTTCATATCTATATGGAGTATGACTTTTTGCATATAATAATGAAGGAGAATTTTTTTTATTATTCATTATAAGAAAAGTCTTTTTGTGCTATAATAGAACCAGCAAATTTAGATTATATATATATGTCTTCAAGAATATCAAAAACCATCGCTTACATGGTGCTTATCGGTATTATCGGCGTTTGCTTGGGCATTATTTTAGCTGTGAGCGGCCTGCCCATTAAAAAGATTATAAACACAACCGCTAACTGGAAAACATACTATAACAGCGAATATGGCTTTCGTTTTCGCTATCCGCCCGACTGGCAATTTTCTGTATATTCAGAACCTGTAGTAAGCATAGAGGTAGCGAAGGGGAATGAAGCATTTACCGTGTTGCCCTTTAGCCCCGATCCCTTTCCTTCGTTTGGGCAAACTCGCCGAATTGTTGTTTCTGGGAGAAGCGCAATAGTAGCAAGCCGATACATCAACAAGAATAAGACGCGGGCGTTTAAAGAGGTGGGATTTTATGATTTTGAAAATTTTCGCATCCAGCTATATGTGGACCTAGAAAATCCAAAAGACAAAACCACCCGCATATTTAAGACATTTGAATTTATCCAATAATTTTTATATGGTATCAAAAATTTTCGCATGGGTTTTTTTAATGATAGTCACAGCAGTAAGCCTTGCTGTTATCATGGCGGTAGCCGGACTTTCTTGGGGCATGGCCTTTATGAAGTTTTCCCATCCAAGACTCATTTCCGTATCACAAGAACCCTCTACCTCCATATCTGATTGGCAGATACAACAGAATGGAGATGAAGGAATTGATAGCTCTGGGTGGAAATACTATCAGAGTGAAGAGGGATTTATTATTCGTCATCCAGAAGATTGGAAGGCAATCAATAATTATGTCTATGCGCCGGGAAAGTCCCTATACTCTTTCTTTTTAAATATATATTCTGATTTTTCTTCTCTTGATGAATATGTAAAGATCAGAAACGCAAGATTGGGAGAGAAGTATTATTGCATAACTGATTTTTCAGAACAAAATAAATATGAGAGAAGATTTATGGAATATACTGACACGTGCTACTATGTGCCAGCAAAAGTCTTCGCGGTTATGTATCAACAAAAAGTTATTGAAGCCGTTACCGGATATATGCCATCCAATAATGAAGCTCAAATTATTCTTGAGATTTTATCTTACTTTAAATTCAAAGAATAATTTTTATCCCTCAAAATATAATTCGTCAATTCCCTAGTTTAAATCTTTGGTTGTAAAGGACAAAATGTGGTAATTTCGTAATTCAAGGTAATTAGCTTCATCGGAGACGCTGAAATAGTAGATGGTGCATTCGCCACCTTTTTTTATGCGCGAATAAAAGTATCACAATAATATTTGACAGGAGCAGTGTGATAGATTATAATATTATTATAATGAATAATTTATATCATATATGCGGCAAAAAGTTTTAAGAGTCGGAACATCGGCGGCAGTGACTATTCCTAAAAAATCTTTGCAAGAGCTTGGTTTGAAGATCGGCGACGAGGTAAGTGTTGATATTGATCGAAAAACGAAATCGGTCATCATCCGGCCAGAAGCCAATCTATCAAAAGAAGATATTAAAGTTCTTGAAATCGGCAATAAGATTTTAGAAAAATATCGAGTGGATTTTCGCGCACTCGCCAATAAATGAAATATTTATCAGCCAGACATATTCTTTTTCTTCATTCTCTAGCGCTGGAAAAAGATGGAGGAGCTCATGGCGTGAGGGATTATCACGCCATTTTGAGTTTGGAAAATCTTCCACAACAGAAAGTTTTTGGCAAAGAACTGTATCCAACACTATTTGATAAAGCCGCTCTCTATGCCAGAAATATTATTATGAATCATCCATTCCTTGATGGTAATAAACGTACTGGCATGCTTTGCGCTTTTACTTTTCTCGAGAGAAATGGATACGCGGTAGAGGTGGCCAGAGGCGCAATAGAAAAATTTGCCTTAAAAGTCATACGAGATCATCTTACATTGGATCAGATTGCCCAATGGTTCAAAAAACATTCTCGAAAAATTTCTTAATTCTCCCCCTCACCCTCGCCCGCCATGTCCCGAAAGCTTTCGGGACGGGCAGGCCAACCTTCTCCCGCCGAGGGGAGAAGGAGGTGTAGCTATCCCTCACAATACAACTCCTCTATTCTCCAGTTTAAATTTTTAGTTGAAAATGATAATTTAAAATAATTAGCTTTGTCCGAGACGTTGAAATAGTATATCATACTATTGCCGTCTCTTTTTTTGTGGATTAAATTGAGATTTTCAATCTTGTATTTTTTATTTCGCCATTTGAAGAAGAGAGGTATGACCTTATTATTGCCGAAATTGACGAGGATGGAGATGGGTTCGTTGATCACTTCAAGCATATTTTTTGAAACTTGAAACATAAAACTTGAAACGTCATTGTATCAATATTTAATGTTTCAAGTTTCATGTTTTAGATTTAAATTTTTAAAATAAATGCGTGAGAGTGCGCCGGCGGGAAAAGATGCGGCGGAAATTTTTTTCGTGCATGTAGTTAAAAAAATTGTTCCACATGAAGTTTTTGATTTGTTTTTTCATATCTTTTAATTAAATTATTAATTACATTATCGGTTGATCCCCCCCCTCATCCACCTTCGCCAAGGCTTCGGCGGACAGGCCCCGACCCTCTCCCCAAAGGGAAGAGGGGGAAGAGAATAAAGTTTTTGATTTGTTTTTTCCATAAGGTCGTTAATTATTTTTTTAGATATTTTTATATTTTTGGATTCCGGCTCTGGGGCCGGAATGACAGATTGACTGGCGATAGTATAGTTAAAATTTTCTAATAACTGCCTTGACTATTCCTTGGATATTCACGTCTTTTACATATATGGGCTTCATTGTTGAGTTTGCGGGTTGGAGGCGGATTCTGCCCTTTTCGCGGTAGAATTTTTTTAATGTGGCGTATTCATTATTTAATAACGCGACCACCACATCGCCGTCTTTGGGGCTTGGGTTTCTTTGGATAATCACATAATCCCCATTAAAAATTCCATCTTCAATCATAGAGCTTCCTTTTACCTTGAGCACGTATGTATTTAGAGGGTCTTTCACAAGCTCGGCCGGAATAGCGATAGTTTCTTTCTCTTCAATGGCTTGTATGGGCTGGCCCGCTGTAATAATTCCCACAAGCGGAAGAAATACCGATTTGGCAAAATCAATAATTTTTTTTGTCGGCTCAAGCGATCGCCTTACCCCTTCTTGTATATTGAGATATCCTTTTTCGCGCAGGGCCTGCACGTGCTCGTGTACCGTGGCGCGCGAAGAGAGGTGGAAATTATCGGCAATCTCCTGATACGACGGGGGAAAGCCGTATTCGGTGAGGTATTGGGTTACAAATCGTAGGATTTCGGTTTGTTTTTTTGTTAACATAAAATGAATAATGAATTAAAATTTTTTGAAACTTGAA
>CAYJWS010000048.1:0-9435 GCA_964373925.1 uncultured Gammaproteobacteria bacterium | reverse complement strand
GGCTATATGCTCTATAAGAGGATAATTATTGCATTCGCCGGAACCTATTTTATACGCTAAAACGTTCATGGAATGAAGCCTATCCGCACCGGCGCGCGAAAAGGGCGTTGAGAGATATAACATGCCAAAATTTTCGACATATTTTTTTAATTCTCGATCTTCTTCTTCCGAAAGCGCGCAGCGCTTCATAATATCCCATATGGATTCTTTGGCGTTTCCAGGGATAACTTTTTTGGCTTCCGGAATCATTTCATCTTCAATAATATGCGCTTGGAATTTTACACATTCAGCGCCACTTTCGCTGGCATCTTTTACCATTTGTCTTGCTTTCTTCATATCACCCTCGTGATTTATGCCAATTTCCGCAATAACAAAAGGCGGATATTCTGGCCCTATCTTTCTGTTTCCAATTTGGATATATGGCTTCATATATTTATATTTTTTTAAAAATAACTCTTATGTGGTTGCTTATTTTTTGTTTATCAACTATTGCTTGCATGAGCGGGATAAAGTCAAGAAGCTTCTCCAGATAATTATAGTTATCAAGATATGTTTTCATATAAAAATAATCCATAACGTCAAGGCCGAAATAATCAATGGAATGTATTATAAATCCGGACGATTTGGCAAGATATTCAAGTGACGCCTGGTCGAAAAAACATAAATGCTGAAAGGGGAGAAGGGTGTTTTGCATTTCTTTCATGAGTTCGTATCCGACAGAATGAATATGCGGTGTATAGGCCACAACGTATCCCCCGCGCATGAGCTTTTCGTTAATTTGATTAAAAAACTCAATGGGATTTGAAAGATGTTCAATGACGTCAAAGAGCGTAATAACATTATACCCTTCTTTTTTTTCATTTTTGAGATCTATTTTTTCGACATTAAGGCCCCTTTCTTGGCACATCATTACTAAAAAATTCGCAAGTTCTATTCCCTTATATCGTATACCCTCATCTTTGAGATGGCTGATAAAATATCCGGGTCCGCATCCAACATCAAGAAGTTTTATATT
This sequence comes from uncultured Gammaproteobacteria bacterium, assembly GCA_964373925.1. GTDB lineage: Bacteria > Patescibacteriota > Patescibacteriia > Buchananbacterales > GWA2-38-13 > CAYJWS01. Next base: position 8,420 of record CAYJWS010000048.1, on the reverse strand, counting down.
TTCTTTTTGCAGTTCGGGAATTTTTTTTAAAATATATGAAAGCCTCTCAGGCGCGTATGTCTTTTTTCTATATTCATATGTATCGACAATTTCACGAATCGTATCCTTAATGTATGCGTCATCATCATACACATCTTCATTTCCTAGCATATCAAATCGTATATTGGGTGAAACAAGGCCACAATATTCGCATTCATGAAGAGTATAATCTTTACATCGTAAAAATTCTTTTCCTGAATTTTTTTTGCACAGCGGGCATACAAATTCACTGCTTTGTTTTATGGCGTTATGAAATTTTTTAAAAACGTTTTCGCGGTACTCAAGCATGTTTTTAAAAAAATCTCGGCTTCTCAGTTTCGCCGGATCAAGATGGAAAATAGGGTAGTCTTTAAAAATATTTCTCATACGCTAGTATACTTGATGAATAAGTTTCCATTCGTTATTTTCTTTTTTCCAAAGATGCTCAGGCCGCGCCCTGTTGATAACTTGCCAGAAGAACTCTTCTGAAATATCAATATATTCAAGAAATTCCTTAAAATATTTTTTCGGGAATTCCTGGTCAAATCTTTTTACAAGCGCGACACCTTCCTCACGCGTAATTTTATTATTGCGTATTTCTTGCGATGAATCGTATGTGGATCTTCCTATCCCGAATTTCGCAAGCGTCGTATAGTAGTGGAATGGATCAATTTTGTCATCTATGCTTGAATATTTTGAATAGCTGCCTTCGGTTCTTTGGTCATTTGCTACAAACCCAGTATTTTTTGCGCAGTAATAAAAATTTTCTTGCGGATCCCATTTGAGATAATAGCCAAGATAGTGAACCTGTATGTTTGTTTTCTTGATTTTTTCGTATGGTGCGGGAAAATATGGATTTAAGTCACGCAAAGACACTCTATGGTTTTTTATAAGATTACTCGCAGATACGCCTCCGAGAAATAAGTTATCTAAAGTGACATTTTGGGTAAAAAATTTTTCTTGCATTATAGGGACATCATTTTCTTCAATTTTATTTCCATACTCTGCTTGGTTTTCTCCATAGAATACAAGCGGAATATTATGCATGATCGCAAATTTCGGCCCAATATTGCGCTGGCCGATAATAAAAGGCTGGAAGGGATGCACAAGATTTTCAAAGGCGAGCTTGGTTAATAGCCTGTGAACTCGGCCGTTGGGCGTGAAAAGAATGTTATCAAACCCTCCAATGTGTAACCAGTTCATCATATTTTTCCATCCTATGTCGGTGTAGAGGTGGGGAGCCCATGTTACCGTGAGCGGGTTCATTCCGTATGTATATTTTAAAATATGCGAAGTAAATCCGCTGTCTTTTCCGCCGGATCCGGGGAGAACGCAGTCGTATTGTCCATCGCGACTTCGGTATTTGTCGCACAGCGCCATAAGTTCTTTTTCGCGCGACCCCCAATCTATCCTTGTATTTTTATATTCGGCGTATTTGCACGCGTCGCATACCCCGTCATCTCCAAATCCAATAGTTTCTTTTTTTTCGTCTTTGGTGCTTTTGAATTCAACGGTGGAGCTTGGACGCTGGTTGGATATAACGCATTTTTTGCAAAATTGCACTTCAAGCGGCAAACCATATTTTCCAAATTTTATTTCGCTCATATTGATTCAATAAATTTTTTTATAATGGCGAGGCCGATTTTTCCGCTTTTTTCTGGATGGAATTGCGTGCCATAGATATTGCCATTGCGGATAGCAGAACAAAATTCAAGTTCCCCGTATTTTGATTTTGTAAATACGTGATTATGATTTTCTGGATTAAGTACATACGAATGGACAAAATATACATTTGATCCTTGTTGAATGTCTTGAAAAATAGAATTATTCCACGTTTCAGTATTTGGAGGATAGATGCTATTCCAGCCGATGTGCGGAATTTTTACTCCTTTTTTTAAATTTGGAAAATGTTTTACTTCCCCGGGAATAAGATTGAGACCTTCAAACTCGCCGAATTCAAAACCCTTGGAGAGCATTATTTGCGCGCCCAGACATATCCCCAAAATCATTTTATTGCTTTTTGAAAAATTTATAATAGTATCAATAAGCCCTCGGATTCGCAAACCTTCCATACCAGATTCAAACGATCCAACGCCCGGAAGCACGAGCGCGTCACATTCCATTAACGTATGAGCATCTTCAGAAATAATAATATGAGATGAAAATTGCTTAAATGCCTTTACTGCGCTGTGGAGATTCCCAACGCCATAATCGACTATTCCAATTATTGGTTCTTTTTTCATTTGATTCGAATATTAATATTTTTTTTATTCAGATAATTTTTTAAATCCGAAATAGCATAATTGTTGTAGTGAAACACAGAGGAAGCAGCCACGGCATCGGGCATATCATTCGCTATAAGATCGTATATTGTTTCCATCTCTCCGGCCCCGCCATGAGCAATAACCGGAATGGGGGAGAATGCCGTAATAGCTTTCATAAGATCATGGTCATAGCCTTTTTTTGTGCCTTCTGTATCAATAGATGTAATCATAATTTCTCCTACGCCAAGTGCAATCGCTTTTTTTGCCCAATCCATGGCATCTATATACGTTCGTTCGCGTCCGCCATCAGTATAAGCCTCCCACTTGCTTTCTCCTATTTTTTTTGCTTCAATAGAGAGCACTATGCATTGCGAGCCGAATTTTTTTACAGCTTCAACGAGAAACTCCGGATGTTGGATGGCAAACGTATTAATCGCTATTTTATCTGCGCCTGCGCGTAGGACATTATTGATGTCATGGATGGAACGAATGCCTCCCCCAACGGTAAATGGAATAAATATGTCCTCGGATACTGATTTTAAAAGATCAAAATCCAAATTTCTCTGATAGAGGCTTGCGACAATATCCATGTACATTATTTCATCCGCTCCTTGTTGATAATATTTGTACGCAAGCTCTTTTGGACTCCCTACGACGCGCAGACCCTCGGTGTGAATTCCTTTCACTACATTTGAACCCTTTATATCAAGCCGTGGAATGATGCGTACGTTTTCCATATTTATAATTTTTTTTCAGAACATGAATCAACTATTTGCTGAAAATTAGAGTAGTAAGGTGATTTTGGATTTAAAACTTCTGCGTGCAGATAACGTTTTTTTGAAATGAGAGGTTTTATTTTTTTGTATATCGGATTAAGCATGGGAAACATTTCAATGATTTTTGTTTTTAATTTTTTTCTTTTCATTGTATGCGAAGGAAAATATTCATTGTATTCGCGAGCAAGCTGCTGTTGTAAAAAATTCCAAAATCCACTCCGAATCGCCGCTCGAGCTTGAGTTATTTCAATCTTATCTCTTGTAGATATTTCTTCTGAAAGTATTCTCTCAAAATTTTGATATGAATTATTCCAAGCCTGATTTGTGATCCAATCGAAATAGCTAGGCTGTTCGTAGTGTTGATCATGAATTTGGCGTATAAATCCAAGGCAATCTAAAAGTTTAGACTTTCCCATTATTACTATGAGACTGCAGTCAAGGACTTCATCGGAAAATCCTCTCATTGGAGTTTCATGCCATTTCATCCATGATTTTTTCATTACATCGGCTCTTACTACAGAAAAATGGGACACGTAATATTTGTTAAAAAATGCTATCGCTCTTTCTTTGGCTGAATCACTATCGTAGAAGGGTTGCGGATAATCTTTTATTTTTGTAATTTTTCCATACACTCCGTTATCTTTAATACGTATCGCCACAGAATGTCCATGAGCTGAGGCATAGTCTGGGTTGTGTTCAAGAAAGTTCGCACAGATCGTTAAGGATGCGGGTATTTGATAATCATCATCACCTATCATGCAAATATATTTTTCTTTTGTTTGTGAAAGCAACATAATAGTAGTTTCGCAGTAGTTCTTTTCAGGAACGCGGTTATAATGAATTTTTAAAGAAGATTTTAATTTTTCAATCTCTTGAGTAATTTTTTTGGATTGATCCGCGTCGCTTGAATCGCCAACATATATTGGGTGGGGGGATTTTATCTTTGCGTAATAGCGAAGCTGGCGAACAAGGTAGTCAAACCTATTTTTTGTCGCCAAGAGAATCGCCACCTCAATATGTTTACTATTCTGCATATTTGTTGTATTTATGATTTACTAAGAATTTTATATACTTCCATTAAATTTTCTATACTGTAATGTGGTATAAAAGAAATTGGATATTGGTTATTGTCTATATGAAATGTGATCGCATTAAATTTTTGCCCCAGCTCTATGTCACAGTCTTTATCGCCAATGAATAAGGAGTTTTTCGGATTAATATTAAATTCTTTTATTGCTTGTTCAACCATTCCGGTGTTTGGTTTGCGGCATTGGCATAAACCCGTTATTTCTGGATGATGAATGCAAAAATAACTTGCCAAGATATTAATGCCAAAATCGGCAAGCCGGCGGATTGCTTTGTTGTGAAAATTCATCATATCTTGAAAAGTATAATACTTTTTTGCTACTCCAGCTTGATTTGATACTATTATAAATTCATATCCTAATTCTTGCATTTTTTTCAATCCTTCAATGGCATGTGGAAGGAATTCTAAATTTTCTATTTTGTGCACGTATTTCTTGTCTTTGATAATTGTGCCGTCTCTATCTAAAAATATTATTTTTTTATGCTTATTTTTTTCCATAAAATTAAAATGCGTCATCGATCATTTTACAGATAATGTGTATGACCATTATATGGCACTCTTGTATTCTTGCTGTGATACTGGAAGGGATAATAAGCGCAATATCAGAGACATCTTTTATCGCTCCTCCATTATTTCCCAAAAGTCCCACGGTCATTATATTGATTTTTTTTGCTTTCTCCATTGCCTCGATAATATTTTTAGAATTTCCGCTCGTTGATATGCCAAAGAATATATCTCCTGCCTGCCCGAGCGCCTCAAGCTGTCTTGAAAAAACAAAATCATATCCATAATCGTTTCCTATAGCCGTGATATTGGATGTGTTGGTTGTAAGAGCGATGGATGGAAGCCCTTTTCTTTCTTTTACGAATTTTCCCGCAAGCTCTGCCGAAAAATGTTGGGCGTCCGCCGCGGACCCGCCATTTCCCGCAACAATAATTTTTTTACCATTTTTAAGAGCATCTATGGTTACATTGCCAATATTAGAAATAATATCAAGGTATTTTTTTTCTAAAAGTTTTTCCTTGGTTTGTATTGATTCAAGTATAATATCCATCATAGTGTTAAATTTTTCATATTCAATTTTATAATTATTTGAAAATTAAATTATTAAAAATTGATTAGAAATTAGAAATTTTTTAAAACGGCCCTTTAAATTTTTTTTCATAACTATAAAATTCTTCTTTGGAAATATCGGTTGGACTTAGGCCAAGTTTTTGTTCAACTGCTTGAATAATATCAATAGCGCTCGGATAAAATTTGTTTTCAAGAGGACGAGTGGTTGGGCAGGGGGCCTTGGCAAAGCCAAGCCGTGTAACAGGGGATTTTAATACATGCAGGCATTTTTCTTGGATTCGAGCCGCAACTTCAGCGCTAAAGCCGCAGTTTATCCAATCGTAGTCAGCAACAATGGCGTGGCCTGTTTTTGTAACGGAGTCAGTAATAATTTTTTCATCTAAGGGTTCGATTGTTCGCGGATCGATAATCTCAATTTCTATTTCATGTTTTTTTTGTAAAATCTCGGCCGCCTTGAGCGCCTCCACGTTCATCCAAGAGGTTGCGATAACGGTTGCGTCTTTTCCTTCCCTGATTTTTTTACCCACGCCAAGAGGAATAAACGCCTTGTCCGGATCGGATTCAACCTCTCCGGGGACGTCATAGAGCCACCGGTGTTCCAAAAAAATAACAGGACTATCTTCGCGTATGGATGCTACTAAAAGCCCTTTGGCATCTGCAGGGGTAGTAGGCATAACTACTTTTAGCCCAGGGATATGTGCAAAAAACGAATGAAGCGTTTTTGAGTGCTGGGCTCCTTGGCCCCACCCTCGTCCGATAACTGCGCGTATGACAAGGGATACTTTAAGTTTTCCGTCCGTAATATATCTATAGTTGGAAACCATGTTGGCAATCTGATTCATTGCTAAAAGCAAGAAATCTACGCGTATATGGACATTAATGGGACGCATGCCATTAATAGCCGCGCCAAGGCCAATACCCATGAGCGCGTCCTCCGAAAGCGGGACGCCAAACACTCTTTTAGCTCCGAATTTTTCAAGAAGCGTAGCAGTGCTTCCAAATATTTTTTTATGATCTTGTACGTCAAGGCCATAGACGAAAACAGAGCTATCCTTTTCCATTTCTTGGAATTGTGCTTCTACTAGGGCGTCTCGATATGTTATCATTCGTTTCATAATAGCACCTCCTCAAAAAGCACTGAATCCGGCGGAAAAGGAGATGTGAGCGCTTTTTTTACGCTTTGTTCTACGCTTGTGTTTATTAATTTTTCCATATCTTCAATATCAGAATTTTTTATTCCAGATTGTAATAATTTTTCTCTTTGTATTTTTAAAGGATCTTTTGTAAGCCATTCCTTATATTCTGCTTCGTGCCGATATCCAGCATTAAAATCAAAGTTTACTCCCACGTGTTCATAGTAGCGGTAATATTTTAGATATATAAATATTGGTTTTTGATCAATTGCATATTTTTTTATCGCGTCAGAAGTGAGATTATAAATTGCTTCAACATCAGTTGAGTTATTTGAGTATACGTTACAGTTGAATTTTGAAACAATATCTGCGATAGAATTATATCCATGGCGATCGGCCTTTTTTGTGTGAATTGCCAAATCATTGTCTTCACATATAAAAATCATGGGGAGTTTTTTAAGGCAGGAAAAATTAAGACTTTCCCAAAACACTCCTTCGTCAATTGCTCCATCGCCAAAAAATACCACGGTCATTTTTCCATTTTTTTTCATTTGATTTGCTAAAGCGCAGCCCACGGCTACCGGAATGGGCGTGCCTACAACAGCCGAGGCCCCCATAAATCCGTGCTCGGGCGCGCTTATATGCATTGATCCTGCTTTTCCGCGCGCCATGCCGCCAATGCGCCCGTAAAGCTCTGCGAAAAATTTGTCAGTCTCATGCGTTTTTGCAAGATAGACGCCGTGGCTTCTGTAGGTGCACAGCGCTTGATCTTCGTGCTTGAGAGCGCTTATAACTCCTGTTGCGATAGCTTCCGCGCCGATGCACAGATGTGTCGGTGTTTTCATCTCGTCGTTATGATAATCTTTTCGTATTGCCTCTTCTGTTGCCCGTATAAGATACATTGTTTTATATAATTGTACATTAATATCATTCATACTATTATATGTTAGCAAATTGGTTTCGCTTTATAATCTGGTATCCCTTAATGAGTTCCGCTATTCCTTCTTGCAAAGAGACATTGGGCATGAAGCCGTTTTTTTCAATTTTTTCATTGCTTACGATGTAATTTCGCTTGTCGGGATCTTCGCCGATTTTTGCTTCTACAAAATAGAAATCAGGGATAAGCTTTTTAATCTCTTCGCAGAGCTCCCACTTGCTTAAATTCGCATCGCTTAGTCCGACGTTATAGGTTTGGTTTTTCATCACATTAAAGTTTTTTAATACATGTGTGAAGGCCATTGCCACATCGCGCACGTGTATATAATTTCTTTTAAAGTGTGACTCAAAAAGAACTATGCACTTGTCGTTTACGGCCCGATATACAAAATCGTTCACCAAAAGATCAAGCCTCATGCGCGGACTTATGCCAAAGGCAGTTGCCAGCCGAAGAGTTATAGAATTTCCGCTTTCAAGAATATTTTGCTCCGCTTCAACCTTAAGTCTTCCATACAGCGATATCGGCTTGAGAGGAGTTTCCTCTGTACATAATATATCTTTTTCTCCGATCCCGTATCCGCTGTTGGTCGTTGGGTAGAGGATTATTTGGTCTTTACTCCTAAGATCAAGTATCATCTGTACCGCGTCGACAATTATTGCTTTAGCTTCGCTTGGAAACTGAGCGCAAAGTGGCGCACCCGTGAGACAGGCAAGTGGAATTATTGCCTCCGCTTTTTTCATTTCTTCTGAAATAATATTTTTATCTCGGGCATCTTTTCTAACAATGCGCAGATTTTTATTATTACAAACGTCAAGAAGCGATGTTTGTCCGTACATGAAGTTATCTACAACAGCGACTTCATGGCCTTCTTGAAGAAGCGTGGGTACAAGTATTGATCCTATGTATCCGCCGCCGCCGGTAACGAGTATTTTCATATATTTGAGAGTGTTAAATAATTATTTTTGTCATTGCGAGCCCGGCGAAGCAATCTAAGGTAGATCGCCACGCTACGTTTCACTCCGCTCGCGATGACTAGTAGTCAGGGTGATCCCCTGATAGCTATCGGGGGATGACAATTTTAGAGAGTTTTGTAATTCAAAGTAATAAGTAAAAAGTAATGAGTAATAAGGA
>CAYJWS010000047.1:0-9722 GCA_964373925.1 uncultured Gammaproteobacteria bacterium | reverse complement strand
CCGCGAGGGCACGGACTGGCGCTATCGGCTGCTGCACCGCATGATCGGCGGCAAGTCCACCGGGAAGTGGCGTAACGACTCTTGAGTCCACTTTTGCCGGAAAAAAATTTATTATTGAAAGCGGCCTTCTCGCGGGCCAAACCAATGCTTCTTGCACTGTGAGATTGGGCGATACGGTAGTGCTCGCGACCGCGGTTATGTCTGATCAGCCACGCGAAGGGGTTGATTTTTTTCCGCTTATGGTTGACGTGGAAGAGAGGCTGTATGCCGCGGGAAAAATAAAAGGAAGCCGATGGATTAAAAGGGAGGGAAGGCCCTCGGATGAAGCGGTTGTTACGGGAAGGGTAGTTGACAGGTCTATACGGCCGCTTTTTCCAAATAATTTTTTTTATGACGTACAGGTTATTCTCACCGTACTTTCGGTAGATAATGAAAATGACTCCGATATTGTTGGGCTCATCGCTGCATCATGCGTGCTTGCCATATCCGACATACCTTGGCTTGGACCTATCGGCGGAGTTCGGCTGGGGTATATCCAAGATGAAGCTAATCCCGAGAATTATGATTGGGTTATTAACCCAACGTTTGCCCAAAGAGAGAAGTCCAAGCTTGAGATGATTATGTCCGGCACGCACAATAAAGTCTTGATGATAGAGGCGAACGCCAATGAAGCAGAGGAGCAAACCGTGGTTGAAGGCATTGTTTTCAGCCAGCCCTATATTAAAGAACTTATTGATGTTATTAACACACTCACAAAAGATATAGGCAAAAAGAAATTTCAGCCTCAAAATACCCTTGATATTTCCGAGGAAGAATCAAAAGAAATATCCGAAGATGACGTTACTGCCAAAGCGAACGCATGGATAGAAAAACATGTACCCAACGCTTTGTTTGAAAAGCCGCTTTTGACAAAAACAGAGAGAATTTCCGCAACCAAGAAGCTTCAAGGAGATTTGATGGCATACTTGGAAAAAGAAGGAGTTGGCCGCGAGCGCAGAAAAAAGGCAGACGGCCTTGTGTCAGAGTGCATTGAAGAAATAGTTTCAAAATCCATCCTCAAAGACGAACGCCGAGTAGACGGCAGGACGCTTACGGAAATACGCAAGCTAACGGCGAATGTTGGAATTTTGCCCAGAACGCATGGATCAGGGCTTTTTTCGCGAGGCGAGACGCAGGTTTTGTCGGTTGTGACGCTGGGAGCTCCGGGAGAAGAGCAGATGCTTGAAGGGATAGAAACCAACGGCAAGAAGCGCTATATGCATCACTATAATTTTCCTTCATACAGCGTGGGAGAGACAGGTCCCTTGCGCGCGACCGGTAGGCGCGAGATAGGGCATGGGGCTTTGGCTGAGCGCGCTTTAGTGCCAATGCTTCCTCTAAAAGAAGCGTTTCCATATATTATTCGAGTGGTTTCGGAAGTGCTTTCTTCCAACGGCTCTTCATCTATGGCCTCCGTGTGCGGTTCAACGCTTTCTCTTATGGACGCGGGAGTGCCCATTCGAAAGCCCGTTGCCGGAGTTGCCATGGGGCTTGCGTCTGACAGCGACGGTAATTATAAAATTTTAACAGACCTGCAGGATCTTGAGGACGGCGAAGGAGGCATGGACTTTAAGGTAGCAGGCACCCGCGACGGCATAACCGTTATCCAGCTTGATACAAAGACCAAGGGATTATCCATAGATATTTGTAAAAAAACTCTTGAGCAGGCAAAAGTCGCGAGGAATGAAATTTTGGATATTATTGAAAAAACCATTGCAAAGCCAAGGGAAAACCTCTCGCAGTATGCTCCAAGGATAACAACGATAAAAATAGACCCTAAAAAGATTCGAGACGTTATCGGCACCGGCGGCAAGGTCATTAACGAAATTGTTGAAAAAACCGGTGTTCAAATAGAGATTGAACAGGATGGAACGATCTTTATTTCTGCGGTAAGCGAAGAGGCAAGCAAGAAAGCTCTAGATATTATCAATGATATAACGCGCGAGATTAAACAGGGCGAGATTATAAGTGGCAAAGTGGTGCGTATCTTAGATTTTGGCGCGATAGTCCAACTTACGCAAAACAGGGACGGCATGGTTCATATTTCCGAATTGGCGCCCTATCGCGTAAATAAAGTTGAAGATGTAATAAAACTTGGCGATACAGTTACAGTGAAAGTTTTACATGTAGACGATCAGGGTAAGATCGGCTTATCAATAAAAGCTCTGAGTCAGGCCAATTCTTCAGGTGATGATAATTCCTTTTCCAGGCCAAATTCTTCCCGCGATCACGCGCAAAGGCACGACAGGGGCACGGATAAGAGGCATTTTAGGCGCTAAAATTCTTTATTATTTTTTTTGAGCCCCGCCAAGTTACAAGGCCATCCGGGTCGCGTACAAGCGGGGCTTCATATGTATATGAAGCTTCCGTTATTGCGAAATATTACAATATGGCATTGGATAGCAATTTCATGCGTATCAGCGGTTGCTATCGCATTCTTTATTTTTTTTACTGTATATATACGCTATTTGACTTCGCATGACCTTTCCGATATTGTTTCGCGCGACGCAATATTTTTTTTACAAGCCAATCAACCTCCAAAAGTTTTGGAGAGGGTCATGGGAAAGAACGATTTTCCGGATTCTCTCTTCACATTCATTGATGCTCTCATGAAATGGAACATATCATTTAAAGATATTAAATCTCGTTTTGACTTTGGAGAATTTGCTGTAAGTGTTTTTTATGATAACGTATACGTGCCAGTATTACTTGTTCACGCTGAAAAACGCGATATGCAAGATGTATTGTACGGATATGACATATACGAAGTGTCAGATAAGATATTCGCTATTGCCCCCACGGGCACAGAGTTAAGCAAATATGTAAAAATAAACAAAAAAGGAACTCTTACAAGTCTTGTTTCTCGTGATTTTGCCGGAGGATATCCTATAAAAATATTCCTTAATGCAGAACATTTTCAAAAGTTTTTCATCTCACGCCTAACTTCGCAGTTTTTAGATCAGGTGAAATACACCACTATCGTATTGAAAAATAAAAGAGGCAATTGGGTTTTTCAAGCACGGGTGCAAGGAAAAAACGCGATGATTGAAGATGAATTTTTCGAGTCACAAAAGCGGTATATCCATGAAGATGTCTCGGACGATATCTTTGTACACGGATTGAAAAAAGAGATTTTTTGGGAGTACGCGCAAACATTACTTTTTTATAATATGAATTCAAGGGAATATGCGCGGACAACCCTTTTTCCATTATTAGGCCCAACGCTTGATATCGCTATAAGGAAGGCCGATGATTTTTCTTCTCATGAATTTGAATATGTAGTGGCATTTCTCGCGCAAACAAATGACGAGGATGAACTCCTAGAAAAGTTACAATCCGGCCTTTCATTTATTTTTCCGCTTAAAAAAGAGAAAATTTTGCCGGACAACTCTCTTGTATATGAAGAAATTGCGGACAAAAATACAGTACATATAGAATATAAAGACGCAAAAAATAAGATTCTTTCATTTGGGGATCCCCAGCAATTCATATATTATTATTTTGATAAGAATATAGTTGTACTCTCAAATAACCCCTCATACTTACAATTACATATCTCGCAAGCGCCTCTTTATAAGAAAGAACGTTTTGAAGAATATGTTGATTGTGATTCGTATAAATCGCGGCATTTTATTATATTTGGCAAGAATGCTGATAAAAATTTTTTTACAAAATATTTTATTGATCCTAATACTTTTGAATTTATCGAGCCTCTATTAGACTTTCAGTCTTTATATATAGCGGGAAGAGCAAATGGGATTATTGGATGTATGCTGTGAATGATATGTGGATAAGTGATAAGAATCATTGACTACAAAAATGACTCAATATTTTATTGTTAAAATAGCTAGAATTAAATAAAAAATTGATGTTTTATATTTCTAGAGTTGACAAGGATTTTGGCAGATGTTATAATAGTTACAGTAATTGTGTTGTTTGAAAACAAGAAAAGTTTTCCTTGAACATAGCTAAAGAGCATTAAGGGGAATTTTTTTCTTCTTTACTTGGCTTCACCAAGGCCTTTAATGGCCGATCAAGAATGTAAGCTTGCACATCTTGATAAAAACAAAAACAAAAAAAATACTAGGTTGTAAAGCCCACAAAGAGCGTTTTACGGCCAAAGTCCAGTAGAGAAGCTGCATGAGCAAGTACATGCGCCACAATAGCTTTTAAGCATACAATACCTGAAATTGCCATCCGGCGATTGCAAGTTTTGCCTAGAAGCTACAAGGGCGCAACTACCCATATAAACTTTGTTAATTACAAAGGGGGCGCAAGTTGCGCCCTCTTTTATTTCTTTATAATAAGCTATTTATTTTCAATTTGAGCAGTTTTATCGGGTTACTTGAAAATTGGAAATACAGTCTTTTTATATCGTGTTGAGACAATTATATTTAATATAATGTACATATTACCGTCCCAACAAATAACATTTACCTACATTATTGAAAAAATTCTATATTTGTGATATATTTATCTAATAAGATTAAGAAAGATAAAAGAATTTGTATGGATAAAAAAACCTTGAAGTCAATTGAAAAGACTCTTTTTACAATGAAAAAAGATTTTGAGAAAGAGCTTGGCGCAATTGCAAAAAAAGATATGGAAAAAATAGGGACTTATAAATCACGCTATCCGGATTATGGAGAAAAAGAAGATGAGAACGCTACGGAAGTCGCGGTGTTTAGCGATAGGCTGGCAATTGAAGAAACGCTTGAAAAAGACCTGCGCGATGTAAATAAAGCGATCGAGAATATCAAAAAAGGCACATATGGCATCTGTAAGTACTGCAAAAAACCAATAGATGAAAAGCGCCTACGCATACGGCCAGAATCAAGCTCATGCGTAGAATGCAAAAGAAGGCTCAAGGGAGAGTAATGAATCTTTTTACTATAACGGGTCTGTAATGAAGTTTTTGATAAACAAAAAACTGATATTATTATTTACAATAATATTAGTTTTTTTTATTTTTGACCGAGGAGTAAAGAAGTATTTTTTACTTTATCCTGAATATTCTATCCACGTCTCATGGACGGATGCCGTATATTTTCATTTTGTAAAAAATTTTGGCATAGCGTTTAGCATAAATCTTTACTCGCCCCTTCTTATAGCGATAACCGTATTCGCAATAATTTTGCTTTGCATTGTACTTGAATATTCGCTGAGAAAAAATAATATTTTTTATATCACAGGCGCTTCTCTTATACTCTTGGGAGCAGTGTCCAATCTCTACGATAGGATTATATATGGTTTTGTTGTTGATTATATTGATGTTTTATTTTTTTCGGTTTTTAATGTAGCGGACGCAATGATTACCATGGGCATTATTATAATCTTTCTTTCAGAGATTTTTAATAAAGATAAAAAAAGTCTTGTATAGACGATCTTTTTTTGATATAATAATTTTGTGCAGGAAAAGATTTTATACATTTTGCAATATATATGAAACTTCACATTTTTTCGAAAGAAGTGGAGATGGGGCAATGGACGCGCGAATATATTGAACAAAAGTTTCATATGCTTGATCATTTTTTTAAGCGACTTGAAAAAGAGGGGGAAATATTGATAGAAGTTGAGGTGGCGCGGTCAACCAAGCACCATCAGAGCGGCATGATCTATTATGCCGAGGCAACCATAAAGCTTCCTCAAAAGACGTTGAGGGCGGAATATTACGAGCGAAATATTGAATCAGCAATTGACGGAGTTAAAGATATTTTAAAAAACGAAATTGTGAGATATAAAGAAAAATATGTTTTGCACAATACTAAAAAAGAAAAAAAATTCTCAAAAATGAGAAAAGAATTGTATTAGCACTGTATTAATCATAAAAAAATTTATATGCCAAAAAAAATAGGAAAAATAGAAGTCAAAAAAGATATCTGCATTGGGTCGGGTGCATGTGAGTCAATTTCACCCAAGGTATTTAGGGTAAATGCCGAGGGCAAAGCGGAAGTGCTGGATAGGAAAGGAGATACCGATGAAAATATTTTAGCAGCCGCCAAAGCATGTCCAGTACAGGCAATTTATGTCTATGATGAAGACGGCAAGCAGATTTTTCCATAAACTCGATGCTAATATACGAATTAATAGGAATGATACGAATAAATACTAATCCTTCAGTCTTTTTTAAAATGGAATCTTGTTCTTTGTAATTTTTTCCAGTCAGGAAGGAGCCAGAGATGAAGAAGAAAAAGAAGGCGATAGGTTCAAAACAGAGAAGTGATTTCACATTTAAGGGGTATAACGATAAACTAAAGAAGTGTCCTTACAAAAGATGTAAAGGAATGGTAAGACCCACGTGGAATGCCAATGTGGGGAAATGTGATAAGTGTAGCCGACAGGTGCGATGGGCAGTATTAGCTTTGGTTCGTTAAAGTTCTTTATCGTTTTAAGCATCCTCAACAGAGGGTGCTTTTATCATTGTTTAATAGAGATGGATGTTGTAAAATTATGTAATAATCATTCCATAAAGTGGAACCAAATATGTATGAAAATGTTTCATGTTTCATGTTCCACGTTTCAAGATTTTTATGTCATCAAAAGTACTTTCCGCCGCCATTATAGGGCTTGATGCCGAGCTTGTTGAAGTGGAAGCTGATCTTTCCCATCAGCTTCCGACTATGGCAATCGTGGGGCTCCCGGATAAGGCAGTGGAGGAATCCAAGGAACGGGTTAAAAGCGCGATTAAAAATTCTGGCGTTGAATTTCCCCGCCAAAAAGTCACGATAAATTTAGCGCCCGCGGACGTGAAAAAAGAGGGGCCTGCGTATGACCTTCCTATTGCCATAAGCATACTTTTAACCTCTGAAATCATCAGGCTTCCTTCGCCTTTTTATGAGCATGCGTTCGTGGGCGAACTCGCGCTTGACGGCACGCTTCGTCCGGTGAGCGGGGTTATTGCCATTGCTATTATGGCAAAGGCGAAGGGTATTAAGAAACTCTATCTTCCAAAAACCAACGCGGATGAAGCAAGCGTGATTGGCGGAATAGAAATATACGCGCTTGAGTCGCTCAGAGAGCTCATCTCGCATTTTTTAAACATGGAAGAGCTCAAGCCATACGTAAGCGAGCCAAAACTTTTTGAAGACGAGATATTGGAGAGCGAATTTGATATTGCCTACATCAAAGGGCAGGAGAGTGTGAAGCGCGCGTTGGAGATTGCGGCCTCCGGCGGACATAATATTCTTATGTCCGGGCCTCCGGGTTCGGGCAAAAGCATGCTAGCCAAAGCCATGTCTTCCATTCTTCCTAATATGACGCTTGAAGAATCACTTGAAGTCACGAAAATTTATAGCATCGCAGGAAAATTTATATCCGGCGGGTTTCTTATGAAGACAAGACCCTTCCGTAATCCGCATCATACGGCATCTAATGTCGCGCTTGTGGGCGGAGGATCATACCCGAGACCGGGTGAGATATCTTTGGCGCACCGCGGAGTTCTTTTTCTGGATGAATTTCCGGAGTTTCCGAGAAACGCCTTGGAGAGCCTTCGCCAGCCGCTTGAAGACGGAGTTGTTTCCGTTTCGCGAGCGCAGGCAACGCTTGAGTTTCCGGCGCAGTTTATACTGGTCGCCGCGATGAATCCATGCCAGTGCGGATATTTGAACGATTCCGTCAAAACATGCGTGTGCACGCCATCGCAGATTATAAAATATCAAAAAAAGATCTCGGGCCCGCTTCTTGATAGGATTGACCTTCACATCGAGGTTCCAAAAGTGGATTTTGAAAAATTGACATCTAATACAGAGCAAGAAGCCTCGCGCGATATTCGAGTGCGAGTCCAAAAAGCGCGCAACCGCCAAATTGAGCGGTTTAGGAATCTTGATATTTTTACGAATTCAGAGATGGGCAACCGCGAGATCAACGAATTTTGCAAAATTGACAGGCCGACCATGGATCTTTTAAAAAATGCCGTAAACCGCATGCATTTGAGCGCGAGATCATATCACAGGATTTTAAAGCTTTCCCGTACTATCGCTGACTTGGCAGGAGAAGAATTTATACAGCTCGGCCATGCGGCAGAGGCCCTTCAATACCGGCCGAAGCTTGAGTAAAAAAAGCCACCCTTATTATGAGTGGCTTACAGCGTTTTTGCCGAATCTTTTTTTTGGCGAAGCGCTTCCGCAAAAAGCCCGATATGGCTTATGACATAATTTTTTAGAAAATACTTATATTGTAAAATACTTTCCAAAACATGGGAAAATGTTCCTATATGCCATCGCACCTTGCGGCAGCTTTTATTTTCTTTGACGAAGTCCGGAAGTTTTTCTCTGCTTATTACGGTGTTTTGCGCAATAAAACCCTTGATATGCCCAACGGCTTTTCTTGGAACAATAAGCCTAGTAAAAATAACATGCTTTTCGATATCATATGGGTATCCTAATCTTATTTTTCTTATATGCGCAATCGCTTTTTTGCATTTTTTATGGCTTCTAAATGTCAGGCCCACAAGATCGTTTCGCTGGGAAAGCATATGCCGTGCGCTTTTGCTTCTTCGCCAAACGCGGCGATAACGAATTGTATTAAGGTGCAGACCATCATGCATCATAAAACTCCTTTCTTAGTCTCTTGACAGCCACATCAATTGTATCGCATCTTGCAGTCGCGCGCAAGCGCGCAAGCATATGTCATGTATGCTTGTCTAGAACTCAAGACAAAAAAATGTTATAATAAAAAAATATGTATTCATCTTATTTCACGCTTCCCATGGTAAAGAAGCGCATAAAGTAATTATATGCTATAATGTACTTGTAATTCATAATATGAAAAATATGAAAAAGAAAAATCCTATTACCCGGTTAGGTAAAAAAATAAATAAGGAAAATATTGACAGGGTGATCCACGAGATGGGAAAGGTGGGAGGAGAGATGAAAAACCTCGTGCATTACGCGAAAGAAAAGTTTGACAAGGCGGACGAAAAGACAAAAAAGAAAATATTAACCGGGCTTGCCGGAGCAACTGCGGTGCTCGCGGCGATTATAGGCATGAAAAAGCTTAGAAAAAAGAAATAATGTTTTTAGTTATTTAATCTCTCTTAGGGTAAATTCCCCGTAGCTCTGTTGCAAAATGTCATTCCCACCCGCTTCGCCGTAAGCTCTAGTGAGGCGAGTGAAAAGAGGAATCCAGATATATACCTTAAATTACGAAATACCTTTACTATCGGTCATTCCGAAAGTTTTCGGGACTCCTCGCGATGGCCAAAACCATGGGTCATTGCGAGCCCGGCGAAGCAATCTACGTTTAGATCGTCATGCCTATCACTTACGTTCAGGGCTTGCGATGACCAAGGAGGTTATTACGGGATGACAGAAATACGAGCCTTGTAATTCAAGGCATATAATGCTTTTTCTTAAGGTAATTGCGCCTGCTACGAGATGATTTATTCCAGTGACAAAAAAGACTACAACAATTCCTATCCATAGAAATGAAAATTTAGGCATAGGGCTTCTTAAAGAGATTTTAAAAGATATAGATGTTTCCGTGGAAGATTATGAAAAATTAAGGCGAATGGTGTAGATGATATTTATAAATTTAGAATTTATAAAAATGCCACAACGGAGGAAATAAATAATGAATCTAGATAATAATTATTTTATTTGTGGTATAATACATTTTGTAAGAAATATAAAATAAATTTATGATTATGCCCCAGCAAAAAACGCCAGAACAGTTATATAGAGAAA
>CAYJWS010000046.1:0-9941 GCA_964373925.1 uncultured Gammaproteobacteria bacterium | reverse complement strand
GTTTTTGTTTGACCTAAATATTATTTTATAATAGAATAAATATCATGATTATTTGTTCTTTTAATATCTCAAAAAAGGAGAGCTGCCATGCAAAATGTGATACCACATAATGGTATTATTGGAAATCCAATATCCGCCGAGGAGTGGAACGAAGCTTTGCAAATATCCACCGGATCCGAAATTGTATCAATGCTTGATCCCCTCCACCACCAGCTTCTTAAGATAAGTGAAATAGATCCTAATACTACTCGGGATTATTCTTTTGCCAATCTTGAGCAAAAAATTTTTCCTAAAAAAATTACATTTGCCACAAAACATGAAGGAATTGAGTTAATAAAAAATGCGTCATTGTGCGATATTGTGTGCAATAGATATGCCAACGCCATTATCCATACACTTGGCTCAAAGCGTTTTAGCGCCATAATAGATTTGATGACCCAATCTTTCGTATCTGCTTTGGGATCGGCCTTAAGGATAAGATTCGCAGAGCTTTTTCCCATATATACAAGTATTGGACTTCACAATGTTCTCCATTCAAATCTTTGGATTTGCATGTACTATCAAATAGGATATCATATTTTAGGAGATCAAAAAACGCAGTCTGATATGAGTTTTTTTGTTCGTTCTTTTCTTCGTGGAAATTTTCCACTTCAGTGCAAAGATAGCCTCGTATTTCTTGTCCAGTAAACACAAAAACCCATTCGAATATGAATGGGTTTTTTATTTGCATTAATTTAATATTGGAATAATAAATACTTTATGCTAATGTAGAGATTAAAAGCAAAGCACAAAAATTGACAATATTTGACAATATATAAAATATATGTTATTATAATAAATTCAATCCAAAAAGGGTTGTTTTTTATTATAAATAAGCCAATTATATGATATATAGATTATTCGGATTTTCTGCAAAAAAAATAAAAATGGCTTTACAAAAAATAAATAATCATAAAATAGACCTGGCAATTCTTATGGTAATTATTTGGCAATGGATATTTTCCGCACAAACACTCGCTTATTCCCTGCCAAATGAAGAGCTTGCGCCAAAAATAGCGCCAAATCCAGAAATACAAGTTGACATATTTGAGGTTGCATATACGAAAAAAACAACTATTACGGCATATTCTAGTACGCCGGACCAAACCGACAGCACGCCATGCATTACCGCAAATGGCTTTAACGTATGCAAACATGGCGAAGAAAATATTATTGCTGCTAATTTTTTGCCGTTTGGCGCAAAGGTCAGGATTCCCGAGCATTTCGGCGATAAAATCTTTATTGTACAGGATAGAATGAACGCGCGATACAAAAATCGTGTTGACTTATGGATGAAGGACCGATTAAGCGCAAAACAGTGGGGCATAAAATACGCTCAAGTTGAAATACTCAAGTAATTCAATAACGCCTAAGAACAAAAACTCACTTGATAAATTAGTGAGTTTTTGTTATATTGAGTCTATTCTAAACAAGAAAACATATATTACTTTGCTATACTTCGTTATTTTTAGAAGCAAATAAAAATGTAATCCGTTCCAATAATATTTTTCCCTCTGCGGCCTGGTAGCCAAGTAGTAAGGCAGAGGTCTGCAAAACCTCTATGCACGGGTGCAAATCCCGTCCAGGCCTCCAAAAAAATTAAAAGTTAAAAAATGAAAATAAAAAATTATTGGGTCGCCGATACTCCATTGAAGACAGAATAGTTTTATCTAAATTTTAAATTTTTATTTTTTAATTTTGAATTTATACTATGAACGTAACGGAACTTGCGAGAAAATTAAAACTGCCTACAAAGGATCTTCTGGAAATGCTTCCTTCCATGGGTTTTGATATTGGAAAAAAAGCAATAAAAATAAATGACGTTATTGCCCATAAAATAGTTAAAGGATGGTCGCGGCTCTACGCGCAATATAAAGAAAAAAATAAAAAGGAAGAAATTAAAGAAGAGAAGATTGATATTATAAAAAAGATTAGCGTTCCCGAATACATAACCATTAAAGAGCTTTCGGTAAAGGCGGGCATACCGGTTACGCGCATCCTCACAGTACTTATGAAAAATGGAATGCTCCTTTCCATGAATGAAAAAATTGATTTTGACACAGCGTCTATTATCAGCGCCGATATTGGAATAGAAATTGAAAAAGCCGAAATCGACCCTTCTGTAAAAAATTCTGAGAAAAAATCCGATATTTTAAGCGAAGAAGATAAGGCTCTGGGCACAACAAGGGCGCCGGTGGTTGTAATCATGGGCCATGTAGACCATGGAAAAACCAAGCTTCTTGACACTATTCGCACCTCAAACATCGCTGAAAAAGAAAGCGGGGGTATAACACAACATATTGGCGCATACCAAATCATCAAAAAAGGAAAGCCAATAACATTTATCGATACACCGGGACACGAAGCATTTACCACTATGCGTTCGCGAGGCGCTCGAATTGCCGACGTAGCCATTCTTGTCATCGCGGCCGATGACGGAATCAAGCCGCAGACAAAAGAATCTATCCGAATCATACAATCCGCGAATATTCCTATGATTGTAGCTATTAACAAAATAGACAAGCCCGAGGCGAATATTGAAAAAGTAAAACAAGAGCTTGCACAAGAAAACCTATTGCCGGAAGACTGGGGAGGAAAAATAATTTGCCAGCCCATTTCCGCAAAAACCGGAAAGGGTGTGGATGAGCTCTTGGAAACCGTCCTCTTGATCTCGGAAATGGAAAAAGACTCAATACGAGCAAATCCCAATAAGCCGGCTTCTGGAACAATCATTGAATCACATGTTGACCAAGGAGAAGGAATGGTGGCAACGGTGCTTGTTCAAAACGGCACGCTTAGGCCGGGAAATTTTGTTTTTATCGGGGATATTTTTTACGGCAAAGTACGAAATCTCAAAGACTTCCTCGGCAAAAGTGTTGTAGAGGCGCCTCCTTCGATGCCCGTAAAAATACTCGGCCTCAAGGGAATACCGGCTGTTGGTGACATTATGGAGGTAAAAAATAAAGTGGAAAGAAACAGCAGGCCAAAAAACTATCAGCTTAAAACCCAAGCCGCCTCCGTTTATATCCCTCAAAATAGAATGGAAAAGAAAAAAATTGAAGATACGTTGAACGTTATTTTGCGAACCGATGTCTTGGGGTCGTTGGAAGCTATCATTTCTTCACTCGATAAGCTTGAGAATCCGGATATCCAGCTTAATATTATAGGTAAAGGTCTTGGGAATATTTCTGAAAATGACGTTATGCTTGCCGAAAGCAATAACGCGGTTATTTACGGATTTCATGTCACCTCAAGCACTTCAGCGAAAAATCTCGCTCAAGAAAAAAATGTAGAAATAAAAAATTTCAAAATAATTTATGAACTTTTAGATGAAATAAAAAAAAGAATGGAAGAAAAGCTTAAACCTAATATTGAAAAAGTTATTCTCGGAAAAGTAAAAATTTTGAAAGTTTTCAAAAAAGAAAAAAACCTCATGATCGTCGGAGGAAAAGTAACAGATGGGCATGCAGTATTAGGCGCCAAAGTTGATGTAGTAAAAGATGACTTTATAAAAACGCATGGAAAAGTTGTAAAACTCCAGGCGCAAAAAGTAGATATGAAAGAAGTTGGGGCAGGACAAGAATGCGGAATACAATATGAAGGAAAAACATTAATTGAAGAAGGCGATACGCTCATCTTCTACAAAGAAGAAATTACTCAGAAAAAGATATAATGTATGAGTTTGTGGTGAATAGTTTGTAGTAAATAGCTAAAATATAAATACTACCAACTACTCACTAAAAACTATAAGCTAAGCATGCTATGTCAGATAGAATAAAAAAAATCAACGAACTTCTGCATCATGAGCTTGGATTGCTTATCGCGAGAGAAGTGGAATTCTCAAATGATTGTCTTGTCACCATAACCCACGTTGACACGTCAAAAGACTTAAAACACAGCAATGTGTATATAAGCGTCCTGCCGGAAAGTGTCTCAAAACAAGCGGTCAAAGCGCTGTATGACGCAAAACTTCAGAATGTCTTATTCAAAAAACTCTCCCTCAAGCCCTTGCCGCGGCTTCATTACCGGTTTGATGAAACTGAAAAAAAAGCATCAAACATTGAATCGCTTCTTGACCAAATTAAAAAAACGGGATAATATATAAGGCTTATGCAAAAAAGCCTTATTATCCAACAAATTCATTCCCATATAAAAGAAGCGGAAAATGCCCTTCTTCTTACGCACGAAAATCCCGATATTGACGCCGTGAGCTCTGTTTTTGCTTTCTCTTGCTACCTTAAAAATAATAACATCGCCCATTCTGTTTTCTTTAAAAACATGCCCAAGGGGCTCTTTAATGAAATAATGCTTTACCAAAATTATATTTCAGAAATTGCCTCCCTTAAAAAAACATATGACGTTATTGTGGTCTTTGATTCCGGCGACATCTACCATACGGGCATAGAAGAAATACTACAAGAACACAAGAAAAAAACTCCAATAATCAACATAGACCACCATCCAACCAACACTTCTTTCGGGCACATCAACCTCGTTGAAACAAGCGCCGTTTCAACAACCGAAATACTCTTTGACTATTTTATCCATCACGATGTAGCGATCTCCAAAGATATCGCGCTCTATCTTATTGCGGGAATACTTGGCGATACCAACAACTTTACAAACCACAACACTACCTCAAAAAGCATTGAAGTCGCCTCTCGCCTCATGCAAACCGGCTTGAATATAAATAAAATCGCAAATGCCATCAAGCAAAAAAAGCCCATAGAGGCGATAAACAGTTGGGGAAAAATTCTCTCCCGACTCACTATACACTCGCGATACAATATAGCTACAACCGTCGTTACTAAAAAGGATTTGGAAGAAATAGGAGAAAATCAAGAACTTTTAAGCGGGATATCAAACTATCTCAATAATATCTCAAATGTAAAAATCTCTGTGGTTATTAAAGAGGGGCTTGATGGAACAATAAAAATAAGTATGCGTTCAAACAACGACTTGATTGATCTTTCAAAATTCGCTAAGATGTTTAATGGTGGTGGCCATAAAAAGGCCGCGGGATTCAGTATTAGGGGAAAACTTATTGAGACGGAGAAGGGTTGGAAGATAGTTTGAATTAAAAAATTGCGGATTGCGGATTACGAATTTTTTTATAATCCGTAATCCATAATTCGTAATTAATAATTAAAAATTTTATTATGCATCTCATTCCAACCGTTATAGAAAAGTCTAACTACGGCGAACGAGCGTATGACATCTACTCGCGCCTCCTCAAAGAGCGAATCATATTTTTAGGGGATACTATAACAGATGCGCTTGCAAATACTATTATCGCGCAGCTTTTGTTTCTTGAAAGCGAAGATCCTCAAAAGGACATAAAGCTTTACATAAATTCTCCGGGCGGATCCGTGAGCGCGGGCCTTGCCATCTATGATACTATGCAATACGTAAAGCCCGATATAAGCACTATTTGCATAGGAACGGCTGCTTCCATGGGAGCAGTGCTTTTGACCGCGGGAGAGCCCGGCAAGCGCATTGCGCTTCCAAACTCCGATATTATGCTTCATCAAATAATGGGCGGAGCAGAGGGGCAGGCAATTGACGTAAAAATACGAGCAGAGCATATTTTGCGAGTTAAAGACAGGCTTACCAAGCTCCTTTCAAAGCACACGGGACAAGCAATTAAAAAACTTGAAGTTGATACCGACCGGGATTTTTTCATGACGCCGGAAGAAGCAAAAGAATATGGCATAATTGATAAGATAATCAAATAGTTTTGACGTGTTTAATAAACATCTGTTTTGGGCAATATAAATAAGCTCTTTAAAAATAGGAGAACGCGTTGACTCGAAAAAATATACCTCGCCTGCATCAGTGCCAAAAAATTCAAAAGTTATATTCTCTCATTAAGGCTAAAGAGGACGAAATGAAAAAAATCCAGAAAAAAATTGAACAATTGCATAAAAAACTCTTGCAAATAACTGAAGAAATCTATGGAAAATTGACTTTGATGCCCGCCCCAATTCCATACATGAAAAAGTGCAATAGAGATGATAGGCGCTTCAAGGGGCCCATCAGATAAAAAATGAGGACACCTTACAGAGGGTGTCCTTTTCTGTTAGTTAAAAAACCTTATAAAATAAGGCGAATATGAATTCTTGAATTAATTTTTATTATGTGATACAATGCGCGTATATATTAAATTATTAAATTGGAAATAGGGAATAGTAAAAATTTTTGAAGTACTATTTTTCCTGAATATTTCACTCAAGTACGCGAAAATGATCATGAGAATTTCATCTGAATATCACATCTCAAGAGAATGCAAACAAATCAAGAATTTTTCTCTTAGAAAATCATAAAATGATTTGAAATTTTTGTATTTTCATTTTCTCTTAAGGAAAAATACTCTATTCTCTATCTCCTCTCAACCTAAGGAGATACTATGGAAAATCTATCCGTTATAGTAACCCTTGTCCTGGGCGTCGCTTTTGGCACTGGGGTGGGTTATTACATGCGCAAACTCTGGGCAATTCGGAGAAAAGATACTATTGAGGCCCGAATAGAAACGCTCATTAATGAGGCAAAGGCCAAACAAAAACAATTTCTCTTGGAGGCGAATGATAAGGCCTTAAAAATTGCTGAAAACGCAAAAAACGATGCGCGACAAATACAGCAAGATGTCGCGCATTCGCAAAAAGTCTTGGAAAAACGACAAGCGCTCTATGATCAAAAAATTCTAGATATAGAATCAAAAGATAAGCTCATTGTCGAAAAAATAGACAAGATAAACAAAATAAAGGAAGAAATCAATAAAATCCGCGATAGTGAATTTCAAAAGCTCGAAAAGATAGCCGCGCTCACAAAAGATGAGGCAAAAAACATACTTATCCAAAGAACCGAGCAGGAAGCAAAAGATGACCTTGAGCACCGATTAAAAAAACTTTCAACAACCACAAATGAAGAAATAGAAAAAAAGGCAAAAGAAATGATTTCGCTCGCTGTACAGAGATGCGCCTCCTCCCACGCAGCGGAAATTACCACAAGCTCTCTTTCGCTTCCATCTGATGAAATGAAAGGAAGAATTATTGGCAAGGAGGGAAGAAATATCCGCTCTATTGAACAACTTACGGGAGTAGAAATTATTGTAGACGACACGCCCGGCACTATTACTATCAGCGGATTTAGCCCCATACGACGGCAGGTGGCAAAAGTAGCATTGGAAAAACTTATACTGGACGGAAGAATCCATCCGGCAAAAATCGAAGAAGCCGTAGAAAATGCGAAAAAAGAACTCTCGATTGAAATACGAAAAGCAGGAGAAGACGCGCTCTTTGAAGCGGGCATCACGGGCATTGATCCAAAGCTCGTGCAAATCCTCGGACGGCTTAAATACCGGACAAGCTACGGACAAAATATTTTGCACCATTCCGTAGAAGTGTCTCACCTCTGCGTGCTTTTAGCGCAGGATCTTGGGGCAAATATATCCATTGCCAAACAAGGCGGGCTTTTTCATGATATTGGAAAAGCAGTAGACCACGAAATCAAAGGAGGCCACACGCAAATAGGATATGATATTTTGAAAAAATTCAACATGCCGGAAGAAGTTGCCTATATCTGCATAGGACACCATGAAGACGCGCCAAAAACGCTTGAGGCGATCATTGTAAAATCGGCCGATGCCATATCGGGCGCACGGCCGGGCGCGAGAAAAGACACATATGAAAAATATCTCCAAAGGCTTGATGAGCTGGAAAAAGTCGCGACGAGCTTTCCAGGAGTGGAAAAATCATACGCTATTCAAGCTGGCAGAGAGCTGAGAATTTTCGTAGTACCCGAAGAGATCGGCGACCTAGAAGCGCACAAACTCGCGCGCGACATTGCGAAAAAAATTGAAGAGCAACTGCGCTATCCCGGAGAAATCAGAATCACTCTTATTCGAGAAACTCGGGTCATTGAATACGCGAGATAAATAAATCCGAAGCATAAAGCACGACTTGAGTTTATCGAATAGTCGAAATTAGAATTTCGAATTTATAAAATTTATGTCAATAAAAATTTTATTTATCGGCGATATGGTTGGTAAAATATCACGCAAGGCCTGCGCAGCTCTTTTGCCCGAAATCAAAAAGAAATATAAACCCGACCTTGTTATTGCTAACGCCGAAAACTCCGCGCACGGCTCGGGTCTTACGGAAAAAATATTTCACGAGCTCAAATCCTATGGAGTTGACTGTATGACGCTTGGCGACCATGCGTTTGACAGAAACGAAACTCGAGAACTTCTTGTCAAAGAAAGCGCTTCACTTATCCGTCCAAGAAACTATCCATTGCACACGCCGGGTGCTGGCGAGATGATGATAGAGATAGGAAGCAAAAAAATCCTTATTGTGAATTTGCTTGGACGGGTATTTATGAAAATGGATTACGAGGATCCCTTCAGGGCAATAGATGAAATACTCGCTCAACACAAAAACGATAATCTTTCCGCAATACTCGTTGATTTTCACGCCGAGGCAACCTCCGAAAAAAAAGCGTTTGGCTGGTATGTCGACGGAAGAGTTTCTGCTGTTTTGGGAACGCATACTCATGTTCCAACATGCGACGCGAGAATCTTGCCTCAAGGAACGGCGTATATTTCAGATGTCGGAATGGTTGGGGCCCGAGATTCCGTCATTGGCATAGATAAAAAGGCAGTTATTGAAACATTCCTCACACAAGTAAAAAAACTTTTTGAGCCCGTTGATAACGGCGTATGCGAATTTAATTGCGTGCTTATAGAAATTGATGACAAAACAAAAAAAGCTGTTTCTATCAAGAGAATAGACAAAGAAATAGAAATTTGATATAATAAATTACTAATATCACCAATTTTTTAAGTGATATTTTTGTTACGAAAGGAGGTGAACATATGAATAAAGCCGAATTAACAGATGTTATAGCGAATAAGATTGGAATCTCCAAAAAGCAGGCGGAGGAAACCCTGGAGCTTATCACACAAACCATCACCGAGACCTTAAAAAACAACGGCGAAGTAACGTTGACCGGATTTGGTACTTTTTCTGCGCGCGAAAGAAAGGGAAGAATTGGAGTAAATCCAAGAAACCCCACAGAAAAAATCACTATCCCTGCCGTTAAGGTACCAAAATTCAAAGCTGGAAAAAATCTCAAGGATACTCTTAAGGGGAAAATATAAATTCTCTATTCTCAAACAAAAAACTCCTTTTCCTGAAGGGAGTTTTTTGTTTGAGAATACATCCTTGCAAAAAAATAATTTTTTTGCTATAAATGGAGAATCGGCAATAAGCTATAAGCAGTAAGTATGCCTGGGGAATAAATTATTTTATACTTCTTACAGCTTATAGCTTACGGCTCAAACGCGGGGCGTTACCCGCCCGCAACGCCTCGCAAGCTCGTCTTGCGTGGCGGGCGGGGCTCAGCTGGTAGAGCAGCCCCGAAAGCATTCGGGGACGGTCGCGAATATTTAAAATATGCCAAGTATCTATATTTTAAAAAATGAGAATAAAAAAATTTATATCGGGAGTTGCATTTTCATAGATGAAAAATTCAATGATCATTTGCGGGAAAATACAAAATCAACAAAAAAATTTGTTAATCCTCATATTTGCTGGATGAAAGAAGTTAGTAGCCTAAAAGAAGCGAGATTTTTGGAAAAGAAAATAAAAAAATGGAAAAGTAGGAAAATGATCGATTTATTAATTTCTGGTACAATAAATATTTAATCGTGGGGCGTTAGCTCAGCTGGTAGAGCAGTTGCCTCTTAAGCAAACGGTCGTGGGTTCGAATCCCGCACGCCCCATTTTGAAACAGATTAGTTAAAATATTATAAACGAGCAGCCCCGAAAGCATTCGGGGACGGTCGTGGGTTTCCGCCCAAGGCGGACCAGCCTCGGGCTGGCGAATCCCGCACGCCCCATTTT
>CAYJWS010000045.1:4234-10085 GCA_964373925.1 uncultured Gammaproteobacteria bacterium | reverse complement strand
GGCAAAATGAAAAGAGCAAAGAGTATTTTTCTGTGGTGTGGCGAGCTTGTCGAGCAGTGGCGGGGGTGCCTGCCCGCCAAAGCTTTAGCGTCGGAGGGGCTTCCTTGGTCTGGTTTCGTTCAGGAGTTTCGGATAAAATAGGTTCGAGCCAAATTGTAAATACACACCATAAGAAGA
Source organism: uncultured Gammaproteobacteria bacterium (assembly GCA_964373925.1). Classification (GTDB taxonomy): domain Bacteria; phylum Patescibacteriota; class Patescibacteriia; order Buchananbacterales; family GWA2-38-13; genus CAYJWS01. The sequence goes on along the minus strand of CAYJWS010000045.1, from coordinate 9,908 downwards.
TTAAAAGGAATCGAACCTGTGACCATCCCCCCGATAGCTATCGGGGGGCTGCTCTTTTCACTTCTTAATTTTATCTCTATAAAACTTTGGGGCGTACAGGAATCGAACCTGTGACCATTTGCTTAAAAGGCAACTGCTCTACCAACTGAGCTAACGCCCCAAAGTTTTATAGAGATATTATATTTTTTATCAAAAGCTTAATCATTTTTCTACTCTTCCATTTTTTTATCTTTTTTTCTAAACTTCGTGCTTCTTTAAGAGAAGTAAATTCCTTATTCCAAACAATTTTTGGATTTATAAAATTTTTTGTTGTTTTCGTATTATGATTCAAATGATCTTTGTATCTTTCTTCTAAGTCAACACAACTGCCAATATAAATTTTATTTATCTCATCTTTTAAAATATAAGTACTTGGCATAATAATGAGCTGTGACCATCCACGAATGCTTTCGGGGCTGCTCTACCAACTGAGCCCCGCCCGTAACGCCTCGCAAGCTCGTCTTGCGTGGCGGGCGGGTAACGCCCAGTTTATTAAAAGTCAAAATTTCAAAATTCAAATAACAAATAAATTCCAATACTCAATAATTTAATAATCTAAACGTATGTTTAGGATTTTAAAAATTGAGATTTTGTTTATTATTCGGGATTTGGAGATTGAGATTTGTGATTTGTAAATAATATAACAAAATATAGAATTTTTTGCAAGTTTTGTTTAATTAAACTTAAGTGTTTTGAATTACGAAACTCATTCTTTCTGTCATTCCCCCGAAGCTTCGGGGGAATGACAGTATTTACAAGTTTTCTGGATCCCCCCGAAAGCGTTCGGGGGGATGACAATTTTAGAGAGTTTGGTAATTTAAGGTAAGTAGATTTTTATATGAAAACTATGTTATAATATAATAACACCATTTTACGTCTAAAATACAAAAATAGAAAAATAAACAAATGAAATCAATACTTTGGCACAATCTTCATGAAACAAAAATATATAATATTCTCAAATCCAACCAGTATGGATTAACACAAGAAGAAGCGCAAAAAAGGCTTAAGCAGTTCGGCCCGAATAAGCTTAGTGAAAAAAATCCCATTCGAGCTTGGGATATATTTATAAGCCAAATCACAAGCCCGCTCGTATATATTTTATTTTTCGCGGGATTAATTGCAATTGTTCTAAAAAATTGGCTTGATTTGATAATTATCATGTTTGTTGTCGCAATGAATACGGCAATTGGATTTTTCCAAGAATATAAGGCGAACGAATCCATGGCGTATCTTAGGAAAATGATCCGCTATAAAGCAATGGTTTTGCGCAATTCGCATATACAGGAAATAGACGCTGAAAATATTGTTGTAGGAGATATTATAGCGTTAGAGGAGGGGTTGCGCATACCAGCAGACGCGAGAGTTATTCAAGAAAACGATTTAGAAGTCAATGAAGCAAACCTTACGGGAGAATCTTCTCCGTCAAAAAAGACTGTTGAAATTCTAGATCCGGGAACGGTGCTTGCCGACAGGGAGAATATGGTGTATATGGGAACGGTAGTGTCAAAAGGCAGGGGAGGCGCGATAGTTTGTGAAACAGGCGAGCGCTCGCAATTTGGGATTATCGCAAAGCTTATAACGGAAACAAAAGAGGAAAAAACTCCTCTGCAAGTAAAGCTCGGCCGGCTCATAAACTCACTGACGTTTGTCGTGATTGCTATATCGCTCATAGTTATTTTTATCGGAATCGCTACAAATAAGCCTCTGTTTCATTCGGAGTACGGCCATGAAGAGGGCATATTGTATACAGGCATAGCACTCGCGGTCGCGGCGATCCCGGAAGGCCTTTTGGTGGCCATTACCGTCATACTTGCCGTAGGCATGCGAAGAGTATTAAAGGAAAAAGCTCTTATTAGAAGGCTTATCGCGGCAGAGACGCTCGGAAGCACCTCGGTAATATGCACAGATAAAACAGGTACGCTTACCGAAGGAAGAATGATGGTCACAACGGTTTCTCTCCCTGAAGCAGAGCTTTCCCTTGATGAAGCTTTGCAAGAACAATGGAGACAAAAATTTTCAAAAATAATAAGGATTTCCGCTTTATGCAATAACGCGAACATTGAAAATTATGAAAAAGACGCATCAGAGTGGATAACCATAGGCAACGCGACAGAGACCGCTCTTTTGATTTCGGCGGCCAGGTTTGGTTCTATAAAATATATCTTGGAAAAAGATTATAAGAGAGTAGATGAAATTCCATTTTCATCAGAAAAAAAATTCATGGCAACTTTGCATATTTTAAAGAATAAGGAAATTGTTGTTTATGTAAAAGGATCGTCGGAAAGTATATTGGCAAGATCATCATTGTATGAAAAAGAGGACAAAAAACACATCTTGGACGCGACATCAATGAATGCATTTCACCGCCAATACGAATCGCTTTCCAAAAAGGGACTTAGGGTGCTCGCATTTGCATATAAAAAAGCATCATCTCCATTTTTTTCGCAACCCGATATAGATGAGCTGATATTTATTGGGTTTATTGGAATTAAAGATCCGCTCCGCAAAGATGCCAGGCACACGTTTGAAAATACAAAAAAGGCCGGAATAAGAACGGTTATTGTTACTGGAGACCATAAATATACGGCGCAATCTATCGCAAGAGAAATGGGGCTATCAGTTAAGGATGAGAATATTTTAGAAGGCTTTGATCTTGACAGGATGAGCGATGACGAGCTGTATAAAAAAGTAAAGCATGTTGATATATTTTCACGAGTAAGTCCGCATCACAAACTGCGAATCATTGATGCATGGCAAAAGCGAGGCGAAGTTGTAGCAATGACAGGAGACGGCGTGAATGACGCGCCAGCATTAAAATCCGCTGATATTGGCATCGCGCTCAATTCTGGCACTGATGTCGCGAAAGAAAATTCTGACATCGTCCTTCTTGACAATAATTTTAAAACAATACTTTCTGCAATAGAGCAGGGAAGGATAATTTTTGATAATATTCGAAAGGTGGTTTTATATCTACTTTCGGACAGCTTTGCGCAAATCACGCTTATAACCGCCTCGCTCATTATGGGCCTGCCCTTGCCTCTCATACCATTGCAGATTTTATGGATTAATCTCGTTGCCGACGGCCTTCCGGCTCTTGCTTTCACCATGGAGGTTGGAGAGAAAGATATACTGTTTGAAAAGCCAAGAAAAAAAACTGAACCAGTGCTTAACCTGCAGATAAAACTTCTTATTCTATTTATAAGCGTTGGCATTAATATTCCTTTTTTTATCGTGTATTATCTTCTGCTTTCAAAAGGCTATGGATACAGTCTTGAGCATATACGAACTGTTATATTTACAAGTCTTGCGATTTCAACACTGCTTTACTCATTTTCATGCAGAAGTTTGCGTCATCTCATTTTTCAAAAAAATATATTTTCAAACAAATTTTTAAATGCTTCGGTTATATTAGGAATAGTGTTTCAACTCTTTGCTATATACGAGCCTCATCTTCAGAGCGCCTTAAGAACCGTTTCTCTTAATGTATACGATTGGAGCATAGTTATAATATTTTCCATTTTTTGCATTATTATCATAGAATCCACTAAATTTGCTTTTATAGAAAGCGAAAAGATACAACTTTCAAAAAATCCGTATAAGTTGTAAAATATACAATATACCAAATGTTTCGAGGAATAAGAAAATTTTCATTAAAAAATCATCTGCCAAGCCTTTTTTTCCTTGCAGGAGTTGTTTTGCTTGTTATTATAGCAATGTCTTTTACAAAAGATTTTCTGCGCGCGCGAAAAGTGAATCAGGAGATTATGCAATTGCAAAACGAACTTTCACTTTTGGAAAGCAAGAATATAGAGCTTAATAACTTGATACAATATTTTGATTCCGAAATATATGCGGAGAAAAAAGCAAGAACAGAGCTTGGCCTTAAAAAGCCGGGAGAGTCGGTTGTTATAATTCCAAAAAATGAAAACGAAGAAAACCTGCTAGCCAACTCTACCGAGATGAAAAAAAATGAATCTAATATCATCAAGTGGTGGAAATATTTTTTTGAAAAAAAATAAAATAAACTATGGATAATAACGTCACAAAACAGTTTAATGGAGAGGAGCTTGAAAGACTTCGAAAAGAAGTGCTTGACTGGATTGAAAAAAATGAAAGAAAAAAGAATATAAAAACCGCTATATTCCAGAAGCCATCGAAATTTTTTTTGAATAAACGAGAATCCCAAAAAAATATACCTGCCGAAAAAATTATCACTAAAAAAAATTCTCCAAAAGTTGCATACAAAAAAAAAGAAAAATTACAATTTGGAGTTACTCAAGATAAGCACCCAATGCATATTTTTAATAATGCATTTTTTGATTTTTCGAAATTTAAAAACATAAAAAATATTACATTAGGATTAAAAATATTTTCTATAATTCTTGGAATTTTTTTTATTGCTGGTGTATATACCGCATTGGCTATTTATATTTTTTCGTCTCGTGACCCCATGGTATGGGTAACTTCAAGGATTTTTCGATTTCCTGCCATAAAGACAAGTCAAAATACTATATCATATGCCCAATATCTTGATTCTTACCCAGTGGTAGAAGGCTTGAAAAATTCAGGACTAAAAAATATTTATTGGCTTAATCCGAGTGAGTCTGTTGTTAAAAACTACATTCGATACTTTATTTCAAAAAATGAGCTCTCTCAAAAACGCTTAATCGCTACCAATAAGGATATTGATAAAGAATATCTTGATCTGGAAAAGTTGGTCGGCGGCACAGATGCGCTACGCAAAGTGTTAAAAAGATATAATATTACCTTAAATGAATTTAAAGAATTTGTGGTTATTCCAAATATTATTATCCGGGAGGCTTATGAAAAAGAAAAAATCAAAGACAATGAATGGATAAAAAAATATCAAAAGTTAAACGAAACATTGCAAAATATTCGTTCGGGAAACGTAAGTTTTCAAATCGCAGCGTTGGAAATAAGCGATAATTTTTACAGAAAAGAAAAAGGCGATTCAGGATTCATTGGAAAAGAAGTATTAGAAAAAGAAGTAGAAGAAATTTTATTTTCTTCAAGCATAGGCGATATAAGCAATATTATTGAAACTCGCAAAGGTTTGTATGTTGTTCAATTAACGGACATCTTTCCAGAAATAGAAATGGTGCGGGCAAATATTATTTTCATAAAACATGAAGGGGACTATCCATCTTTTGTGGAAAGCGCAATGAAAGGAGCGAGTTACAAAATTTTTATAAAAAAATAATTCCCATATCCCAGCCTATGCCCAAGCCCTCGGTCGGGATTTGCCCCCCGATAGCTATCGGGGGGTCCCGCCTACTTTTAAAACATTGATGGCGGGAAACCCACAACCTACGGTTTACCTGCCCGCCATAGCCACCTCCCGGGCTTGAACCGGAAACCTATCGCTTACGAAGCGATTGCCCCTGCCTGCCATCGCCAAAGCCCCCTGCCAGAATCGAACTGACGTATGTGGTTTACGATACCACTGTTCTACCACTGAACTAAGGGGGCTCAGGCTATGGCCGGGCAGGTAACCTCAGCACGAGGCTGATCCGCCTCTGGCGGAAATTGAGCTAAGGTGGCTTTGGCAGGGGGGTAACCTCAACCCACACCTTCAGCGGGATACGAGAATCGAACTCGCGTCTTCGGCTTG
>CAYJWS010000045.1:0-4134 GCA_964373925.1 uncultured Gammaproteobacteria bacterium | reverse complement strand
GCCGACATACTACCACTGTACTAATCCCGCAATTGCTACGGATGGTGGAGAAAGCTATCGACTGCCACTATACTACACCCGCACTGTCGTGGAGAATATGAAAAGCTTGCTTTGCATGCTTTTTAATTACTAAAATTAGCGTAACGGAAATATTTTTAATAATGTGATATAATTATAGTAAATAAGATTAAAAATTTCAAATCCATGATACATCTCAAAAACATCACCAAGGCATACCCAAAACAAATGATCGCGCTCAATAACGTGACTTTAAAGATAGAACCTGGCGAATTTGTTTCTTTGGTTGGAATGAGCGGTGCGGGAAAAACAACCCTGGTAAAAATCCTTATCGCGAGTGAAAGGGTGGATGACGGAAGGGTAGTTGTAGGCGGATGGGATATAACAGATATAAAAGATTCGGAAGTGCCTTACCTGCGCAGACAAATAGGCGTTGTTTTTCAAGACTATAAGCTCTTGGATAAAAAAACCGTTTTTGAAAATATCGCTTTTGCACTTCAGGTCTGCGGTTCATCTCCTTCCAGAATACGAAAACTCGTTCCGGAAGTTTTAGATATAGTAAAGCTCGGAGATAAAAAAAATCGTTACCCAAGCCAACTTTCCGGAGGGGAAAAACAGAGAGTTGCCATTGCAAGATCACTCGTGCACGGGCCAAAAATTTTAATCGCCGATGAACCGACTGGTAATTTGGATTATATTAATTCTCAAGAAATAATAGATTTATTTTTAAAAATAAATAAAATAGGAATAACAGTATTGCTGGTAAGCCATGATGCCAATTTAGTTGATTCTATCAAAAAAAGAGTTGTCGTTATGGAAAGAGGGGAAATTTTACACGACAAAGAAAAAGCAAGGTACATGCTCTAATACATAAGCACGAAATTCGAATATCGAAATTCGAAACAAATCATAATTTAAGAAATTTATATATTGCTTCGGATTTCGTGCTTCGATTTTAATAACTTTATGTTTATATTCACTATCTTTCAAGTCTTTAAATTTGCTTTTCAGGGATTCTGGAGAAATTTTTGGCTTTCCGTGGTAACGATAAGCGTTATTATTCTTACATTTATTTCAATAAATTTTCTCATTGCTATAAATAAAATAACAGAGTCGGCAATTCTTCTTGTTCAGGATAAAATCGATGTAAGTCTTTATTTTAAAAACAACATAGATGAACAAACTATACAAGGAGTACAAAATGAATTACAATCCATATCTCAAGTCGCAAGTGTAACGTTTATAACACAAAAAGAAGCGCTTGAGCTCTTCCGACAAAAACATAAAAATGATTCTTCTATACTCCAATCGCTTGAAGAGTTGGATGGAAATCCCTTGGGGCCTACCATGCGAATAAAGGCAAAAAACATAAATGACTACGAAGACATTATCAGAATTATCGACAATTCAAAATACAGCTCTCTTATCATAGACAAAAATTATGAAGACAATAGGCCGATTATTGAAAAAATTAACACGGTATCCAGAAATATAAATAAATTTGGAATCTCCATAACCTTTATTTTTACAGTTATTGCGATACTTATTGTTTTTAATACAATAAAATTAGCGATTTATACCCACGAAAAGGAAATTACCATAATGAAGCTCGTGGGGGCGAGTAACGCTTTTATTTCTTTTCCATATATCATTGAGAGTATGCTGTATGCAGTTTTCGCTTGCGTATTTTCTATTGCCATATTATTTCCAATTCTTTCGTTTATTCAGCCATATATTTTAATCTTTTTTAAAGGATTTGAAGGGCAGGTAATTGACATGGGCTCGTATTTCAATAAAAATTTTTTTACGATTTTTGGGATCGAGCTTATTGGAATAATCATCCTCAATATCATCGCTTCCTCAATCGCTATAAGAAGATACTTAAAGGTGTAAGATTGACTAAAAAGACTTTTTCGTATAATTTTATAGAAAGCTCGTGAATTTCGTCTATAGCGCGCTGAAAGTATCTTGCCGTTTTTTACCTTTTACAGCTACAGATTAAATCGCTTTTTGCTTGCAGTCGTATCTATTCCTGCGGGATCGTCTAACGGCAGGACAGCGGCCTTTGAAGCCGTTTATCCAGGTTCGAATCCTGGTCCCGCAGGCATGGGTAAGAAAGTCAATTGTAAAAAAGTTTAAGATATGGGTTATGCTAAAAAGTATTTAAATGAAAGTGTTTTTTAAAATAAATACGACTTATCCACAATAAATAATTTTTAAAGATTAAAAGGTTTTCAATGCAATAAAGTCAAGCGCGCTATTGTGAATAAATTGTAAAGTTCATATTTATTCCATAAAAAAAGAAATATGCGTCTTTTTTTAAAAAATTTCATAAAAGTTAAAGACTTCAGAAGAGAAAAGGTAGTAATGTTATTTACTTTTGTATATATACTGACATTTTCGTACTACTCTTTTATTCGCGGGAACATTGAATTTGTTTTTTATTCATTCCTACTTCTATTTCTTCTGAATATAGGCATTTATATACACAAAAAGGTCCAACTTCCTGAATTTATTGTTATTGGATTTTCACTTTTCGGCTTATTACATATTTTGGGAGGAAATATAACAATAAAAGAAATTCGTCTTTATGACATGGAATTTTTTTATGGAATAATACGTTATGATAATATAGTGCATATTATAGGATCTTCACTTGTCGCGTTAGTTCTTAACGTGATTTTCTTTTTTATAGTTGAAAAAAATCAAAAAATAATCCTGCCTCTTTACTATTTTTCTTTGTTTCTCATGACACTTGGGACAGGTGTTTTAAATGAAATTATTGAGCTTGTCGCGGTTGTTTTTCTTAACGCGCAAAATCAGGTAGGAGATTATTTCAATAATGCGGTGGATCTGGTGTTTGATTCCGTTGGAGCGCTTTTAGCAATACTTATGATTGATTTTTATCGACGTTATAAAGAATCTCAAAAAGGGCCAAAAGCAATTATAAAAAAAATCATAGAGTCATTATGATTTTTCTACACATATGAAAAACAAAATAAAATATTTTATATTTATAATTTTTCTGATTATTATTTGTGTATCAGTTTTTTTATTTTTGCAAAGATTACTTATAGTAAGGCCTGATAATATAAAAACTCATTTAAATAATTTTGTTCCTTTGGAAAATAATGTTCCTGAAAAAAATAATATTGTAATTAAGGAAAAAACTGGTTATAAAATTTTTTATAAAACAAAACCTATGATTATGTTTTTGAATGAATATTCGGAGAAATTAAGTTTTGAAACATACGTCCCGACAAAAGCGCGCATAGAATACGGAGAAACAAAGCAATATGGGAAAACGTTTGTATCTGATGGCTTCAAGGAAATCCATGAAGAAATACTGCTTGAGCTCAAGTCTGATACCAGATATTTTTATACAATAAAAATATTTGATGAAAATAACAATGTCAACGAAGATATTGAGTCAATGTTTATAACGAAACCAAAAAATCGAAATGATTTTTATTTTTCAGTACTTGGGGACAGTCGTCCAGTAAGCGGGTCGCTCCAACCCGAGGTATTTTCTGCTCTTATACGACAGATGGCGCTTAAGGAGGTGCGTTTTGTGGTTATGCTTGGAGATATGGTGCAACTTTCAGATGTAGGCAGGGTGAGTAAAAATGAAGCAGAGGAGAGATGGAAGCAGTTTACTGAAACAATATTTCCATTAAGCTCTCAAATTCCATGGTATGCTGTAGTTGGAAACCACGATGAAACCGATCAGGAAAATTCTCTTGAAGTATATAGAAAAATATGGACGCTTCCTTATAACGGAGGAAATGAAGAGGATTGGTTTAATGAAACATTATATTGGTTTGATTTTGGGAATTCATTATTTTTAGTTTTGAATACCGAGGAACCCGGTTATGAAAATTCAATAAGCGTTCAAGAATATTTTTGGATTCAAAAAATCCTAGAAGAAAAAGGACCTCGATACAGGCATATATTTATTTTTTCGCATAAACCTATAATGGGATCAAATAGAAAAATTGTGATGCCAAAAGAGATGGATCTTCACGAACTATTTTTGAAAAATAAGGTGACCGCGGTTTTTTCTGGGCATGATCACCTTTATTGTAAAATTGAAAAAGAAGGGATACGTTATTTTAT
>CAYJWS010000044.1:0-10139 GCA_964373925.1 uncultured Gammaproteobacteria bacterium | reverse complement strand
GGTCTTGCTTTTTTTCTTAGATACAATTACAGCAATTCATTTTTTGACACTATTGGGTTAATTTGGTAAATTAAAGAAAGACTTTTACATACTAAAAATCTATGCTTTCACAAAATGAAAAACCACTCACCAAACGAGAGTTTGACGACTGGACGACAGCTACCAAAGAAACACTCAACTCGATAGATGAAACTCTTGGCGAACATACCCAGCAGCTCGCCTCGATAGATGAGACTCTCAGCGAACATACCCAGCAGCTCGCCGCAATTGAAAAAAAACTTGAACCGCTTGAGATTATCGCGACCGAACTCAAAGCTATCCGTGAAAATACTTCCGCTATGCTGGCCATCTATCTCCGCCTTGATCACCGCGACTTTGTGTTCGCAGACAAGCTTAAGCTTGATCTTCGAAAAATTGACGCCAAAACGTAAACACTTCTCCTATGAATAAAGACTTAGACTTCTTTCTGTCGGAGGCTCGCTCCAAAAATAATCCAAAAGAGGATTGTTCCAAAATAGAGAGTAAAAAAATAATGGTCAAAAAATCCTATAATAAGCGGCATACAAATAAGGCTTAGCGCGAAAAAGTTTTTCTCAAACCATATTCTTGCGATAACGGCCGAGAGGAGCACGAGAAAAATTATAAGGGAAAAAATTCCGGTTTCGGACAAAATAAGAAGATAGATGGAATGCACGGGCTGGTATTCCCAATAGTTTTTTTTTGGATTTACTTTTTGAAAAACGGCGTATGTAAAATTTCCTGCGCCAACTCCTGTTAATGGAGATTGCGAGATAAGATGCAAACTCTCGTTAAAAAGCTCCTGGCGCGCAAGAGCAGATTTTCTTTCAAGGCGATTTGTATTATTCATTCGTGTGTATGCGATTTCTTGGTAAATCATCGAAAAAATAATCGCGGAAATAACGTACAGTAGCGCGGCATAAGAAACTTTATTGAGTTTTTTTCCTTCCAAAAATGTTGAGGCAAAATAAAGCACGAGCCCAAACACAAGCGCGATATAGGCGGATCTGGAAAACGTAAGCGCTACTCCTAAAATATTGAGTATAAAAATACCCAAGCTCAATACCTCGTTCGATCGTTTGTGCGAATGCAAAAAAAGATAGAGCGAGAATAGCGCGGAGAGCGCCAAAAATCCTCCCAAGATATTTGGATGCGGAAGCGTTCCATACGCGCGCAAAAAACGTCCAAATTGCGTTTCAATAACCGACTCGCCCGAAATACTGCTTGCGCTCTGCGCAGCCATACCAAGCCATTTTGATCCAAAAACGCTCTGAAAAAAAAATTGCAATGTGGCTAATACACTTTGTACCGCGCCCGAAAGCGCAAAAGACCAAACAAAAACTTTGAAAGAAAATGAAAAATTTATTACAAAAAAAGCAAGGGCAATGGCTTCAACCAGATGAAAGGCGCTATGATACGCTATTGTTTTGTTTCCCGCCCACGCAATGGAAAGAATGTTTATGAATATGTATGAAACAATGCTTATGAATATAAAAAATTTTAAAGAAGGCGTGAAACGAACTTTCTCGCGCTTAGAGTTTTTAACAATATATGCAAAATACAAAATAAGAATGCACCAAAGAAGTATTTCCGTAGCGTAAATGCTAAAAGTGCCATACTCCCACGCGCCACCGTTTAATGTTCCTTGATAAAAAATCTTTCTCGTTTGAAGCGGAAGCAAGAAAATAAATATATAAAAGAGATTTTCTATAGTTTTTTTCATTGGTTTCCTTATTAAAAAATATATTTTTCCACATTCTTATTCCATGCCTCACGATACATTTCTCTTCGGTCGTTTTCATGGAACTTAAGCATTGAATCAGAGACTATAACGCGCGTATCATGAAAACGAAAAACGCTTTCTGTATTTTTTAATATTTTTCGCATTTGAAATTTTTTTAAAATCCTCTCAACCATCTCTCCTAAAAAACTGTTTAATATAATCTCTCCAAGCCGTATGATTATATTTTTGAGTGTTTGCGATTTTACTCGCCTTCGCAAAGATGGTGCGCGCAAAAAAATATTTGGAAAATATTCGCACAACCACATATTTTCGTTCCAAAGTTTCTCAAAAATATTTTCCCTGTCATACAGAGGATACAGGTTCGCAAGCCAATAAAAAAAATATATGTCATTTTCAAGAAGAATCTTCTCAAGGCTAAGCGCCTCTTCGCTTATATAAAAACTCAAGCAAACCCTGTCTTGTATTTTTTCATGATGCCGGCGCATTTTTGTAAAATGCAGCATAATTGTTACCAAAAAACGCGTTGACCAGATCCTATTTTTTTGAGTTATTATAAAAAAATCAATGTCGCTTGTCTCTCGCGCATTACTTAACGCAAGGCTATTACACACGCAAATAAGCCTCACGGAGCAAAGATACGAGAGAATTCTTGCACATCTTATGGCAATGGCATATTTTTTCTCGGCAAAGCCATATCTTTTGTTTCTTGTGAGTATGTGATTTTCCTTATGTGGGAAAAAATAATACCCTTGAGACGAGGTAAGCATTTTTTTTTGCTTCAATGTCTCAAGCTCGCGTAACACGTCCGAGAGGCTTGCTTGCTTTTTATACAAAAACTTCCAGATCTCCCACGCGGTCAGAGGATATTCAAAAATATCAAAAAAAGCCACAGTAGAAAAAATAGCTTTTCTTATATTTATGTTTTCTATTTCATTTTCTAACACAAATCTTTATTAACAACTCTCATTGCTCAATTAGTTCACTGTTTTATTGCTCATTATAAAAAACAATGAAACCATGAAGCAATGAACGTCTAACCCTGCGGCTTGTCTATTAAGGTCGGTTCAATGGATTTTTCACCTCCGGAAATTTTTACAACATCTTTGTCAATTTTTGCCAGCTCCTTGCTTGCCAGATTATAGGCATTCACCGTTGTGCCCAAATTATTCCCAAGGCGCTCAAAATATTGCACGTACGCGCGAAGGTGGTTGCCCAAAACGCTTATATCCTTTATTATCTGCCCAGTTGATTCTTGTATTTTATAAGCCTCCATTCCAACCTTCATGGCCTGCATAGTAACATAAAATGTCGTTGGAGAAACGATATGCACTTTTTTATCTCGCGCGGCATACTCAAGCAAATCGCGCGTGTTTACTTTTATCGATCCAACCTTATTGATTAATAAATCATAATAAATGCCCTCTGCGGGAATAAACATAAAGGCAAATGGCGTTGTTTTTTCGCCGGGCCGGATGTATTTTGATGTTTCGTCAATGCGATTTTTCAAATCCTGCTTAAAGAGTTTCTCAAGCTTCTCCCGCTCGGATATATCCTGCTCTTCAACAATGCGGTTATAGTTTTCTAAAGAAAACTTTGAATCTATGGGGATGATTGTATCGCCAAAAAATATTACGGCGTCGACAATTACTCCATCATGAAATTTATATTGCATCTGATAGCTTGCTGGGGGCAAAATATTTTTAAGCAACGTTTCCAAATAATACTCGCCCAAAATTCCGCGCTGCTTTGGATTTTTTAATATATCTTGCAAACTCTGCAGCTGGTCTGAAAAATCCAGCACTTGCTTATTGGTCTCGTCAAGTTTTGTGAGTTTTTCCGTGACATCGGTGATGATTTTCGCGCTCTGGCCGAAATGGCTCTGAATGGCTTTTGTTGATTCCGAAAGCCTACTATCCAATGTCCTTGTTATCTGGTCAATCTGGTTTTGAAGCAGGAGAAGCGACTTGTCATCTCTTGGCTCTTTCGCGTTTTTATTCAAGAAAAAAATAACAAGCCCAAAGCCTGCCAAAACGATTATAAGCGTGAGTATGAGAAGCGATTCCATATACTATATTGTAGCAAAAATAAGGAAAAGAAAAAGCCCCAAGCACATCTGTGTGTTTGGGGCCGATACGTATGGCGCGTTAGGCGCGCCTTCTGGACCTTCCCTGTGTTGCGACGCAGGGCATGCGCTTCTCGAAAAGCACTTGCCCTACGTTAACGTCCTCCTTGGGCCTGCCCGACCAGGTGAAGCCGGCTCCGCGAAGGAGCAAGGTTGCCTGATCGTTGATGGCCTTGGTTGCCTCATCCGTAAAAGAAAACCTGAAGCGACGCGGCATGTGAAACCTTTCAAAAAAAGAAAGAATTTAGGGGCTATACTAGCGTTTTACCACTAAAGCGCTTTAAGTACTCCCCTAATAATCATGGCCAAATATATGTATACCTGGTCATGAGTATAAGAGGAGCACCTATAATATTGTAAAGAATATATCAGAATAACATATTAAAATAACTTTGTCAAGAGTAATTACAATTTTTATCTTATTTTAGATAAAAAAATGTCTTAAATTCAATATTTTTCCTAAAATAATATTATAGATTGACCCAGATAGCTTATTTGTGCTATATTGGAATCTAAAGAGGAAATTTCCTTTTTTTGTTATATGCGGGAAAATTTGAATCTATTTTCTCAAAACTATAAAACTCACTATAAAAAAATTTATCGTAAAAGCCACTACCCTTGTATTCAAGGGTTTAGTCTTTTTATATAAAATTGCATTGCGCCCAATACAACTCGTTGGGCGCATTTTATTTAAGATAACCTTGCCTCTGTACGACGCGTATCTCGTCTATAAAAGGTTTTTTATAAAATTCTATTCGCCCATACAAAAAAAACACTCCCTTATCCATCCGTTTGCCAGGCGCTATGTCATACACATACTTATTATAATAATGTCTCTCATAGTCGCTACCTCAAATCTCAACGCGCTTGAGGTAAAAAAAGACGACACGGGTTATACAAACATACTCGCCTCTTTAGTGCAACAAGAAGAAGATTATGAAACCATACATGAAGAAGGCCCCCTAAGCGATACCGAAGCCGTAAGCCATTATTTTGAACTCCCCGCGGTCGGGACACAGCCAAATACTGATAACGACGACGCGAATGAATTTGAACCAGATATGATCACAAACAATGGCGCGCTCATAAAGCCTATTGTTTCTCCCTATGAATCCGAACTCAAAAGAAAGGGCGAAGCTATAGAATATATCGTACAAAACGGTGATACTATTTCAAGTATCGCCCAGTCGTTTAGCATATCGCAAAATACAATTCTTTGGGAAAATAATCTCACGCAATATAGCATTATTCGGCCCGGGCAAAAACTCACTATTCTTCCTGTATCCGGCATTCGGCACAAAGTTGTATCTGGAGATACTCTTGGGAAAATTGCTAAAAAATATTCTTCTGATGAAGAAAATATTATTGAATTTAACAAGCTCGCATCAGCTAATGATATACGTACGGGTGAACTTCTTATTATTCCTGGAGGAAAAAAACCTCAAACAACACAGACATACAGCCTGCGCAAATTAACGCAACCACAAAATATTCCGGTCGAATCGCCCAATTTGGGTGGGCCCGGTAAATTACTGTGGCCGAATACCTGCAAACGGATAAGCCAGTACTACAACTTTCGGCATCGTGCGGTGGATATAGCGTGCGAGTATGGAAGCGTGATTACAGCCGCGGATGATGGAATCGTAATTAAGGCGCAAGGAGGATATAATGGGGGATATGGTATAATGGTGGTAGTTGATCATGGAGGCGGCATGCAGACACTCTATGGGCACTTAAGTAAATTTTTTGTAAATACCGGCGACACCGTGAAAGCCGGCGACGGCATTGGCGTTGAAGGTTCTACGGGAAGATCTACCGGCCCTCACGTGCATTTTGAAATAAGAATCAACGGAGTGCGCGTAAATCCTCTTTCATATATCAAATAAATTTATTTTTTTATGGCAAATTATAAAATACATGGGGGCAAAACGCTCAAGGGCACAACAGAAACAAAAACCGCAAAAAACTCCGCTATATCCTGCATGTGCGCTTCGCTTCTCACGACCGAGCCAGTAACCCTCAAAGAAGTGCCCAATATCCAAGATGTTTTAAAGCTTGAAAAAGTGCTGATAAGCATCGGAGTAAAAATTACACGCGTAGGGAATAACATGACGCTTCAGGCGCCAAAAAAACCAAATCTCTCCAAGATCGATTTTGCAAACTCGACCAAGATCCGCGCCATCCTTTTTCTTATTGGAGCGCTCGCCCATAAATTTAAAAATTTTAAAATACCTCGCGCCGGAGGATGCAATCTTGGCAAAAGAACTATTACACCCCACCTTTTCGGTTTAGAAAAGCTCGGCCTCAAAATTACTGCGACCAATAATTTCTACCATATCTTGAGAGCAAAAAATCTCACCGGAAAAAAAATCGTCATGTACGAATCAGGAGACACGAGCACGGAAAACATAATACTCGCCGCAGTTCTTGCAAAAGGAATTACTACAATTAAACTCGCCTCCGCGAACTATATGGTGCAAGACCTCTGCCATCTTTTGAATGCCATGGGCGCGAAAATTTCCAATATCGGCCTCACGACCCTTATTATTCAAGGAGTGCCAAAACTTCACAGAGCGCAGCACTACCTTGTACCCGATCCCATAGAATCCATGTTTTGGATCTCTCTTGCGGCCACTACAAACTCATCCTTGAGAATTAATGGGTGTCCTGAAGATTTTTTAGAGCTTGAGCTTTTAAAGCTTGAAAAAATGGGATTCAAATATAAAATACTCAAGCGTTATACATCCAAGAGTAAAAAATTCGACCTCATTGATATCCAGACGTATCCCTCAAGACTCCATGCGCTCGAAGACAAGATAGACCCTCGTCCATACCCTGGGCTCAACATTGATAATCTTCCTTTCTTTGTCCCCATAGCAACACAGGCCAAGGGAACCACCATGATCCACGACTGGTGCTATGAGAATAGGTCTATTTATTATATGGAATTCCAAAAACTTGGCGCGACCATGCATCTTGCCGACCCGCACCGCGTATTTATTACGGGTCCTACAGACCTCCAACCCAATGAAATCATGTGCCCGCCGGCGCTTCGCCCCGCGACCATTCTTGTTATAGGGATGCTCGCGGCAAAAGGCACGTCAATACTCTATAATTCGTACTCCATTGACAGAGGATACGAAAACCTCTACGGCCGCCTGAAAGAAATCGGCGCCGATATACGAGAAGTACAATAGAAATTAAAAAATCAAATATTAAAATTACATTTGTTGTTTTAAATGACAAAATAATTTCTCTTATTTTGTATTTTCTATTATGAAATACATACTTCACGGTGGTTCACAGCCTGCCGAGACAAAAATCGATTATGAAAAAGATCTTAACGCCGAGCAGCTTGATGTTATAAAAAACGCCAAAGGCCCCTGCCTTGTTTTGGCTGGCGCGGGTTCGGGAAAAACTCGCACGCTCGTGTACCTCACGGCCTATCTCTTAGAGCACAAAATTCCTCCAAAAAATATAATGCTCGTAACATTTACCAACAAAGCGGCTCGAGAAATGCTCAACCGAGTCGAGCTTCTGCTACATTACCATCCCAAGGGGTTATGGGGGGGAACATTTCACCACCTTGCAAATATTGTTTTGCGCCGATATGCAAAATTCCTTGGATTTGAATCGAATTTTTCCATACTTGATCAAGACGATTCAAAGAATGTTTTAAAAAGCTGCCTTGCTGACCTCAAAATAGATACTAAAAAAGAATTCTTCCCAAAACCAGATGTGATTCACGCAATATTGAGCTTTAAGCAAAATAGCGTATCATCCATACAAGAGGTAGTAGAAAAAAAATTTAGCCATCTCAAACCCCAAATCATTCCTGCGCTTGAAAGGATATATATCCGTTTCCAAGAAAAAAAATTAAAAATAAATTCCATGGATTTTGACGACCTGCTGTACAACTGGCGGCTTCTTTTAAAAAATAATTCCGAGGTAAGAAAAAAAATATCCGAACAATTCTATTATATTCTTGTGGACGAATACCAGGACACAAATACTATTCAAGCGGAAATAGTGGAAATGTTAGGATCAAGCCACAATAATGTCGTCGTGGTCGGCGACGACTCGCAAAGCATATATTCGTTTCGCGCGGCCGACATACATAACATTCTCCATTTTCCAAAAAAATTTCCGGCAACGAAAATTTTCAAGCTCCAAACCAACTACCGCAGCACCCCCGAGATACTTGAGCTTGCCAACCACTCCATAAAAAATAACCAAAACCAATTTGAAAAAAATTTAAAAGGCGTTAAAAAAAATATGGCAAAGCCAGCGGTCGCGGCGCTTCAAGACTCATACCAGCAGGCGGAATTTATCTGCCAAAAAATTCTTGAACTTCAGGAAGAAGGCGTGGCGCTAAGCTCAATTGCAGTGCTTTTTCGCTCCGCGTTCCAGGCGATTGAGCTTGAGCTTGAGCTCAATAAAAAAAATAGTCCCTATGAAATGCGAGGGGGGATGCGATTTTTTGAGCAAGCGCATATCAAAGATATTGTGGGGTACTTGAGGATTTTTAATAATATAAAAGACGAGCTCTCGTGGAAGCGCGTTTTACAGCTCTATTCCGGCATTGGGCCTTCTGCTGCGGAAAATATCTGGGCGCATATTCAAAAATTTTCAAGCCTCGCGGAGCTTGTTTCGAGCACAATCAATATTTCCGCGAAGGCGGACAGAAGTTTTCTTGACATTATGGCGCTTGCGAAAAAACTTATTGAAATAAAGGAGGCGTTTATTCCTTCCGCTATTGATGCCATAATGCGCTCCGGCTACAAAAAATATATTGAAACAACGTTTGAAAACGCGCGCGATCGCATTGAAGACATTGAACAGCTCGCGAACTTCGCGAATTCTTACAAGCATCTTGATGATTTTCTCTCCGAGGTGACGCTTTCAGAGGCATTTAAGGGCGAGAGTACTATGAACGAAGAAAGTAAAGACGAAGACACCTTGATTATTTCCACCATTCACCAGGCAAAAGGCCTTGAATGGAAGGCGGTATTTATCATCGGCTTGGTTGACGGACAATTTCCGCATCATAAAATTTTTGACAAACCGCAAGAACTGGAAGAAGAAAGGCGACTTTTTTACGTCGCGGTCACGCGCGCGCAAGACGAGCTCTATCTCACCTATCCTGTTATTTCATCTTCATTTCGCACAGGCCAGAGCATCAACCGACCTTCTCTCTTTTTACAAGAGCTTGACGAAAGCCTCTATGAAAAATGGGATGTTGAAGGCGAGTTCGACCTCCCGTCAATAACCTACGAAAATGACGACGAAAAGCCAGGAATTTTCAAGATAATAGATATGATTTAAAAAAACACCCCAATTTTTAATAGATATCAGTTTATTTTCTAACCATTTGACGAAAACATAAAGACATCGTAGTATACAAGGTGGTTCTTTGACAATGCAAAACAATGAAACCATGAAGCAATGACCGTTCCTATTACTCGTTACTGGTTACCCGTTACTCGTTACTTTCTTGTGAAAGGAGTTTTCTATGTCTCGCTTTAATTTCGTTTTTTCGGTCGTTTTCGGTTTTGTTTTCTCGGTTGTAACTTCTCATCTCACAGCCCAGCAAGTCTCCCCGCCCGATGTGGAGTGGGAGAAGACGTTTGGGGGAGCAAAGTCTGACTACGGCAACTCGGCCCAGCAGACCACTGACGGCGGATATATCATTGCTGGAGGAACTGACTCATTTGGCACTGGAGGGATGGATTTCTACCTGGTCAAAACCGATGGCTTGGGTAATAAGCTCTGGCAGAATACGTACGGCGGAACAGGGAATGACGATGGCCTCTCGGTTCAGCAAACCCAAGATGGCGGTTACATTGTAGCGGGCTACACCACCTCATTCGGCGCTAGAGAGGGAGACGTCTATCTGGTTAAAATAGATGCCTTGGGAACTCTGCTGTGGCAGAATACTTTTGGGGGAATAAACTATGATTGGGGCTCCTCGATCCAACAGACCACTGACGGCGGGTACATTGTGGCGGGCGGGACTTACTCGTTTGGCGCTGGAGGCTCGGACGTCTATTTAGTCAAAACCGATGACCTAGGCACCAAGCTCTGGCAACAAACGTACGGCGGCGCAGGTCGTGACTTGGGCTCCTCGATCCAACAGACTCAAGGTGGCGGATACATCATTACTGGAGGAACTGACTCATTTGGCACTGGAGGGATGGACGTCTACCTGGTCAAAACCGATGGCTTGGGTAATAAGCTCTGGCAGAATACGTACGG